>CAZBUF010000220.1:0-7782 GCA_964495025.1 uncultured Bacteroidales bacterium
TCTTATATATAATTCGTCGTTAGGTTTTATTCTTTGAATTTCTTTTAAAGGAAGTGGAAAAGAAACCTCATCAGCTACTTTATCCCGGACATAAATAAAATTTCTTTTCGACAGGCAGGATGAAAGGAGTAATATAATTAATATACAATTGATTATATTAACAAGACCTCGGCTGATATAAATTAATCTCATTTTGTTTTATTTTAAAATCTTATAATATTCACAGTACCAATTTACGAAATTTTTCACACCTGTAACAATTGATGTTTCAGGTTTGTAGTTAAAATCCTTGCTTAATGCGGAGACATCAGCCCAGGTTTTGGGAACATCACCCGGCTGTATAGGCAGCATATTTTTCTGTGCTTTTTTATTAAGGACTTTTTCTATTGCATTGATAAAATCAAGCAGTTTTACAGGACTGCTGTTGCCAATATTATATACTCTGTATGCTGCCCTTGAACTTGAAGGATCAGGCCTGAGCCCTTTCCATTTTTTATTACCCTTTGGTGCTGAGCTGATAATTCTTGCTATGCCTTCTACAATATCATCAATGTACGTAAAATCGCGCTCCATTTTACCATTGTTATATACATCAATTGGTTTGTTTTCCAGGATCGACTTAGTGAATTTAAACAATGCCATATCCGGCCTTCCCCAGGGGCCGTAAACAGTAAAAAAACGCAGGCCGGTAGTTGGAATGCCATATAAATGGCTATAAGTATGAGCCATTAGTTCATTGCACTTTTTACTCGCAGCATACAGACTTACAGGATGATCGACATTATCCCGGACTGAAAAAGGCATTTTTTCATTCAGTCCATAAACGCTTGAACTGCTTGCATATACAAGGTGTTTTATATTATTATGCCTGCAGCCTTCAAGAATATTTAAAAATCCCACAATATTACAATCGATGTAGACAGCAGGATTTTCTATACTATATCGCACACCCGCCTGGGCTGCCAGATGACAAACCTTATCAAATTTTTCCTTTTTGAATAACTTGTCAATATTGATGTCATCCTCCAGATTTAATTTGATGAATTTATAATTAGAGAATCTGGTGCTCTTAACAAATTTATTGTATTCAATATCATTTTTATTAATACCGGTATTTTGTAGTCGGGCGTATTTGAGATTCACATCATAATAATCATTGATATTATCTAATCCAACAATATCGTAACCGGCTTCGATCAGTTTTTTCGTGATATGAAAACCTATGAATCCTGCGCTTCCTGTTACTAAAAGTTTCATACTATTGATATTCAGAAAAATTTATTTAATAAATTAATTTACATGTCCGGTAAACAGAAAAATATCTTCAATTTATAAACACAAAAATACAAGATATACTGATTGCTGGATATAAATAAATATTTATCAGGTTGCCAATAATTAAATATCTAAATATAAAAATATATTTTAAGTTTTATTAATCATACTTCAGGAAAAGAATGTCAATATTATATATTGAATTGAGGAAATTAATAAACGTATCATTAAAAGTTTTAAATTTAAGACTAATTAGAGCCAAATATCCAAAATAAATTACAGTTTTTGATGAAATGTTTTATTATTCAGCTTAATGATATATTTTCTTTTACTAATAAAAGGTATATTAAGACTTTTCAGAGTTTACCGCATAACATAATTTTGCATGATTTTTGTAGTTGTTTTTTAATTTTGATTGCGATTTAGAACATACCTGAGCGCAGGCAGGAAGGTTTGAATTTTGAATTTTTTTATTGGTTCAGCAATAATCGGGCAATTTAGCAATTTAACAATTTAACAATTTAACAATTTAACAATTTAACAATTTAACAATTTAGCAATTTAGCAATTTAACAATTTAACAATTTAACAATTTAACAATTTAGCAATTTATCGTAACTCATCAGGCTGCCTGGTATCCATATCACCATAATCAAGGTTCTCACCGGCCATACCCCAGATAAATGAATAACTTGAAGTACCGGCAGCGGCATGAATTGACCATGGAGGAGACAATACAGCCTGCCGGTTAGTAAGCCATATATGCCTTGTTTCATGAGGTTGTCCCATAAAATGACATACTGCTTGTCTTTCAGGAACTTCAAAATAAAAGTATGCTTCCATTCTTCTGGAGTGTGTATGTACCGGCATTGTATTCCAGATGCTTCCTTCCTTAAGTTCGGTCATTCCCATCTGCAGTTGGCAGATCTCCACATTACTGCTAACAATAAGTTTATTTATTTTTCTTTCATTTGATGATCTCAATGATCCTAAATTTACAACCTCAGCTTTGTCAAGTGTTATAAGCTTATTAGGATACTCCTTATGGGCAGGCGCTGAATTGAGATAAAAATTTGCGGGATCTTCAGGATTAACACTGGCAAATTCAATATTTTTTGTCCCCTTTCCAAGATATAAGGCTTCTTTGTATCCGAGCTTATATGTTTCTTTATCAGCAGTTACTACTCCTTCGCCTCCCACATTGATTATACCTAATTCCCTTCTTGAAAGAAAGAAATCGCTTTTTAAAGCGTCAACAGATTCAAGTATAAGGGGTTGTTTTACAGGAACAGCACCTCCGACTATCAGCCTGTCATAATGTGAATATGTTAAATTTATATCTCCCGGTTCCATGATGTTCCTGACCAGGAACTGATCCCTTATTTTCTTTGTGTCATACATCACAAAGTCATCATAATGTACTGCATACTTTTCCCCGAACTTTATTGCCATATTTTTAATTATTTATAATTGTAAAGCCAAATAGATTTAAAGTGTTATCCGTCAAAATGTTCATAAATACTTAACATCAAAATATAAAAAATTTAAGAACAAAAATAGGCCAAAGAGTTTTAAAATAAGTAAATTTATTGATTAAAATAATAACATACCTGTTAAAAGGAAAGACATTAATAATTATATGAAGTAAATATTTTTTTATGGCAACATTTTCAAGAACTGAAGTACTGGTAAAAATGAAGGAGACCGGCCTGGTACCTGTTTTTTATAATGGTGATGCTGAAATTTGCAGGAAGGTCGTCAAGGCTTGTTATGACGGAGGTGTACGGGTTTTTGAATTCACGAACAGGGGAGATTTTGCGCATGAGGTCTTTTCAGCATTAAATAAATATGCAATAAGTGAATTTCCTGATTTGATAATGGGTACAGGCTCGGTGATAGATACCGGTACTGCCTCGTTATATATACAGCTTGGTTCAAATTTTATAGTAAGCCCTGTTTTAAATGAAGATATGGCAAAAATATGCAACCGCAGAAAAATATCATGGTCACCGGGGTGCGGCACTGTATCTGAAATATCCAGGGCTGAGGAGCTGGGGGCAGATGTTATTAAAGTATTTCCGGCTTCACTATTAGGTGGTCCTGAGTTTATCGCATCAGTAAAAGGACCTATGCCGTGGACAAATATCATGCCTTCAGGGGGAGTAGAGCCAACTGAAGAAAACCTGGCCGGCTGGTTCAGGGCAGGAGCTTATTGTATAGGTATGGGCTCCGGGCTTATTACCAGGGATCTGGTATCTTCAGGCGATTTTAAGAAGATCGGGGAAAAAGTAAGAAATACAATGGACCTTATATCAAAGATAAGGTCTTCATAAAAAAAATAAGATTACCAGGATTGATCAGATAAGGCCGGGAACTGCATATCACGGATTAAGACAGGCCTATAGCCCTGCCATCAGGCATTACCTTTATTCTTGTTGCCGCAGGTACTTTTGGCAACCCGGGCATTGTCATTATATTTCCACAGATTATGACTATAAATCCTGCACCTGCTGATATTCTTGCCTCATTAACAGTGATCCTGAAATTTTTCGGCCTTCCGATCAGCTTCGGATTATCTGACAATGACTTGGGTGTTTTGGCAATACATACCGGCAAACTGTTAAATCCATGTTTCGAGATAAGGTTAATATCTGTTTCAGCTTTCATATTATAATCAACACCATCGGCACCATAAATGGCTTTGGCTACAGATTCTATTTTTTCTTTGATAGATGATTCAAGAGGATACAGGTAATTAATCTTTTTGCCTTTATTTTTATTGATTGTCTCAATTACAGCTTTTGCAAGATCTGTTGCTCCTTCACCGCCCTTACTGTAATGTTCGGCCACAACAGCCTTAATCCCCTGATCGCTGTAGTAGTCAACAACTGTTTTAAGCTCTTTATCAGTATCTTCATCAAACCTGTTAATTGCAATAACCGGTTCCAGTCCGAACAGCCTTATATTTTCCACGTGCTTATCCAGATTACTGAAACCTGTATCTTTTGATAAGCCTCCATGATATTTGAGTGCTTTAAGAGTTGCTACAATAACAACAGCATTTGGATTAAGTCCTGCAATTCTGCATTTTATATGGAAAAACTTCTCGGCACCGAGATCCGAGCCAAAGCCTGCTTCGGTAACAACATAATCAGTAAGTTTAAGTGCCATTTTTGTTGCAATAGCACTATTTGTACCCTGGGCAATATTTGCAAAAGGGCCGCAATGAACAAACGCGGGTGTCCCTTCAAGGGTTTGAACAAGGTTAGGGTGGATAGTATCCCGGAGCAGTATCTGCATTGCTCCTTCAGCCTGAATATCTTTTGCACATATCGGTTCCCCCTTATATGTAAATGCAACAATTGTCCTTGCCAGCCTGTCTCCCAGATCTTTAAAATCTTCAGCCAGGCATAGCATGGCCATAACCTCCGAAGCAGGTGTTATGTTGAATCCATCCTGCCTGGGAATACCGTGTTTCACCCCGCCCAGGCCTACGAATATCTCCCGTAATGCCCTGTCATTAAGATCAATAACCCTCCTCCAGATGATCCTCCTTGGATCAATTCCCAGTTCATTTCCATGCTGCAGATGATTATCTATCATTGCAGAAAGCAGGTTATTTGCTTTGCTTACTGAATACATATCACCTACAAAATGCAGGTTTATATCTTCAGCGGGCATAACCTGAGAAGCTCCGGCGCCTGTCCCTCCTCCCTTGATTCCAAAATAAGGGCCGAGAGAGGGTTCCCTTAAACATATGGAAGTTTTGTTGCCAAGTCTGCGTAATGCATCACCCAAGCCTATTGTTGTTGTCGTTTTTCCTTCGCCCTGTGGTGTTGGAGTCATTGCCGTGACCAGTATCAGGTTGCCTTTCTCAAGATTTTTCCTGCTCTGAAGATGATGAATAGGTATTTTGGCTATAAAGTGTCCGTGCGGAAGTATAGAATCAGAATCAAGGCCAAGTTCTGCAGCAACATCGTATATCTTTTTTAACTTAAAATTATTATACATCAGACTGTTCATAATTACTACTGTTAAATTCGTGGCTAAATATAATAGATTTATTAACAAAAGTTGATTATTTTTGAATAGGATTTTGCTTCCTGCAGGCACGGCATTAACAACTATATGTGGTGTTGCACATATATTTCCTATGAAAACAATGGTGGATTCTCGTCCATTTCCTTAACAACTGCTCTTAATCCCTCTTTATATGAAGGATACGCCGGTTTCCAGCCAAGGTATCTTTTAGCTTTGGCATTTGATACCTTGCAGTTCATCCTTATTATTTCATACATGTCACTTCCTATAACAGCTTTTATTATAAAGCCGGGAATTTTCCCGGGCCGTTTAATGTTCATAAGGTCAGCCATATAATAGGAAAATTCTATCTGAGAAACAGGTTCATCATCGGCAATAATGAATTTCTCACCAACAGGCATTTTTTCAATAACTTTTATTATAGCTTGTGCGGCATCCTTAGCATGAATGTTGGGTATAAAATTATCACCCTTGCCTGGAATCCTGAATTTTCCGCTTTTCAACATATTGTAGATAAACCTGAAAAGTCCGCCGTTGCCGTATATTTTCCCGTAAATCAGCTGTATTATTTCCGGCTTGTTTGATTTTATTGCATCATCAACCATCTTATCAGTATCAGCACCAATTTTAGCTAATCCGGCACGCCGGATCGGCCATGTTTCATCTGCCAGTTCATCCTCAGCCGTATGATAACTTGTCCCTGAAGGTAATATTACAGGGACATTATATTTTACTGCCAGTTCCATGGAGTTTCTAAAGAAGCTGTTGGTCTCTTCCCTGAGCTCATTAAATCTTTTACCGGTAATTCTTTTCCCGGGCTTCACGCCAGGCATAGCCAGCAGGATTATTAAGCCGATGTTGCTGATGCTGCCTGAAAAAGAACCGGGCCTTAGAATGTCACCTTGCACCCCTATGGCCCCCATGGAATTAATTTTTGGTATTTTTTCCCCTGAACGGGTCAAAGCATAAACAGTATGTTTTTCTGCAACCAGGTCCGGTAAAAGATAACTGCCTACCAGTCCTGTTCCGCCAATTAATAATATTCTCATGTGTTATGCTATTAATATTTCAGTTATAAAAAGCTGTTACGGACGATTAAAATCCGGCAGATCCCAAATATATTATAAGTAAAAATACAAAGTACAATGAAAAAATCCGATTTCCATTGGCAAAAACTATCCCCACAGGTTGCATCACTGGCATAAACAGATTGTAGGCCGGTATGAAATTATTTGGATGAGCTGTAACTCAAACCGGAGATAGTGATCATCAAAACCATCACTATTCCGAAAAGCATTGCGCTTACAACCGGAACAATACTATCTATAGTTGATTTTTCATGATCAAATCCAAATCTGATGGTATGTATCAAGGGATAAAGAAGAGTGTAGAATCCAACAAAAAGAAACATGACATGAAAGGTGATAAATATAATTTTTCCCGGCAAAGTAGCTTTAAAATTCACACTTTCTTTTCTGCTGTTATATACCCTCCATGCATTTTCTTTTGACTTTCTGTATCTTACTTCTTCTTTTTTATAATAACTTTTATATTGAGGGCCCGTTCTTGCTCTTTCACGGTAGTAACTCATTCTTCTTCTGTACAGCGCCTGGCAGGTCCTGTATCTCTGAATGAATTCGAAAGCCTGCCTGGTCCTTATAAACTCATAGTGAGCCTCCGGAGAAGGATTTATATCAGGATGCAGAAGTTTGGCTTTCTGACGGAAAGCACGTTTCAGTTCTTCGCCACTTGAATCAGGATTAACACCCAGTATTTTACAATAGGTATTATACATCAGGTATTTTAAAATACTATAGTATATTATTCAATGCCAAATTCAAAATATTCTTTTGCATTATTATAACAGATGTTCTCAACCATCCGGCCAAGCAACTCCATATCATCAGGCACTAATCCGTTTTCAACATCATTACCCAGTAAATTACATAATATTCTTCTGAAGTATTCATGGCGTGCGTATGAAAGGAAACTCCTTGAATCAGTGAGCATTCCTATAAAGCGGCTTAAAAGGCCGAGATTCGATAAGGCGTTCATCTGCTGTTCCATTCCGTCTTTCTGATCCAAAAACCACCAGCCTGAACCAAACTGGATTTTCCCTGGTATTGATCCGTCCTGGAAATTACCCGCCATGGTAGCTATTAGCTCGTTATCCCTGGGATTAAGATTATAAAGGATAGTCCTGGCAAGCTTATTTTCTTTATCCAGTTTGTCCAGAAACCTTGATAATGGAATAGCGATTTCAAAATCCCCTATGGAATCAAATCCTGTATCAGGCCCGATAGCCTTTAAAAACCTCGAATTATTGCTTCTCAATGCCCCCATATGAAACTGTTGTGTCCACCCTTCTTCGTAATCCATTAAGCCAAGTTCATAAAGCATGAACGATTTAAATTTATTGATCTCTGATATGTCAAGTACATTATCACCACGGACTTTATTAAATAT
>CAZBUF010000221.1:0-2488 GCA_964495025.1 uncultured Bacteroidales bacterium
AGAAACCGGGGGAGAAAACCTTGATAAAGAAGAGGTTTTTGGAACAATAGAAGCTGTAAAGACCGTTTCTGATTTGTTCATGCCGGTTTCAGGAAAGATTATTGAGATAAATGATAAATTGGAGGATCACCCTGACATGGTAAATAAAGATCCTTATGGTGAAGGCTGGTTAATTAAAATTGAGGTGATTGATGCCTCCCAGGCAAACGACTTGCTCGATGCCAAAGCATACGGGAACATGATCAGTGCATAAAAAAATTTATTCGGCAGGTAAAGTACCGGAAGAACATATCTCCTGATATCACAAATAATCTGAAATATATTGTATCAGGAATTTTACGTATTCCCGCCTCACGATCACCGATATACTAGCATTTGTTTTTATTATGTAATATAATTCCCTGTGTGTGAATAAATAACAAAACATTGTTAATAAGTTTAATTACATGTGGGGGAAATCGCTTTCCTAAACATAGTAATTTTCAACCGTCGAACTTATCCATAATTATTTATGATAACTATCAGGCATTTTGAAGATACTATTGTTGTATCATTAAACAAGATCAGGAGGATAGATTTTTTAGTTTTTGCCAGACTTAAGAGACACCTGCTGCAGATAATAGAAAATTCATCCGGTGATGTTTACTTTGACCTGAATGATGTGCTGTTTATTGATAGTAATTCATTTTCAGGATTGAAATCTGTCAACGAGGTTGCGCTGAAGAATGGCATAAAATTAAGTTTTATAAATGTGTCAGATGAAGTGATGGAGCTATTCGATCTTGTTAATGAAAATAATGTTTTCAGGGTCTATTGTAAAAATGAAATGGAACATTTGCTGGTTATGCCGGTCTAGCATTTTTTGCTAATCCGTTTCAAGTAAATAATTGCTGTTGCCCGCATGTCCTTTAAATGATATACCTTCAATTATTATTCTATATTTTTTACTATCCGTGGGAATGCTGAAATTTCTCAGGGCTTTTCCGTAATGGTTGGTCTGAATATAAGGATCCCAGAATATAGCTGAAGGCTTTTTATTCTCACTGCTGTCACTAACTTCATATTTTGGCCGGTAGAACTTCTTTGGTGTAGAGTAGCCAAGCATTTGAAATTCAATAACTCCTCTTTTCATAAATGTACCTCTTTTTGTATATATGGCAATAACTCCATTTGCTCCCCTGCTGCCATATATTGAAGCACTTGGGCCTTTGAGGATTTCTATCCTGTCAATATCTTCAACGGGTATGGCGTTTACTGAACTTACATCTTCAACCGGTATCCCATCGATAAGGTATAGCGGTTCAGTACTTAATAAAAAACTGTTAATACCCCTGATATTTACGCTGTTACCTGTGACCATAACTCCGGGAACTCTTCCCTGGATTACCTGCAAAGCATTCGAATAACCATTCGGTATTTCATCTGAAGTAATTACAAAATCCGGTGTACCATAAATACTCGTTAACTTATTCCTTTCTTTTTCTTCATTTTCTTTTTCTATCATTTCTCTTCTCAGCTCCTTATTCCTTTCCCTGTTGTAGGCCTTGTTGTCCCTTTCAGAAACGGTAGTAAGCCGGTTATCTCCATAGTACCTGGTTATTCCTTCATGTTTTTCCCGGGGCAGCAGGATCAACAGATTTTTTCTGTTGTTCTTTCGGAGGGCTTCAATTTTTACGTTAACAGTATCGTAGTAAATCATATTGTCAAACCTGAAATGCCCTTTTTCTCCTGTTACCATTACAAATTCATCATTGTACTCATCCATGATCGATAGCCTGACACTACAGTCTTTTAAGGGCCGCTTGAAAAAATCACTGGTTATCTGTCCTGCAACAGTAATATATCTTTCAGGATAGTATCTTATTTTGGGATAAATGTCATTTACAAGTTCTTTCCAGATAAATCTTCGCCAGCCCTGGGTTAGCATAAGGCAGTCCAGTGCTTTTTCGGTCCCGCCCGAATCATTCCGGAAGTAGTAATCCGGATCTTCAATATATCCTCTCAGATCAGATGTTAATAACAGATTTGTAAGTATTGAACCATGCTGATCATTGGCAGATAACTGTTCAGCGTCAAGTACTGATAGTGACAGATTTGTTTTCAGTGGATTTCCGCGGGCATCTGATACATCAATAAATAAATGTAAAGAATCTTTATTAGCTGATATAATATATCTTACACCGATATTCATATTAAGATCATCCATATGATCGATAAAGATGAGCCTTTCTGCCAGTGGTTCATACCTGTTAGCAAAAACTGTGAACTGGATCACTCCTGAAGGGAAAGCGTTTTTTTCTATTTTGAGTGATTTATGGCCGTCAGCCAGGTTAATGATCGAGGAATAAAAAATCTTTCCTCCTGACTGTCCTGTTAATACAACTTCATTGGCTAACCTGTCATTTGTCTGTGGCCTCCTGGACACAAGACCTATAAGGATATGATTGTCATCAGAATTATCTACCGATAGCACAACCCCTCTTTCCAG
>CAZBUF010000222.1:0-2951 GCA_964495025.1 uncultured Bacteroidales bacterium
TGGGCTATAATAATCTCCCTGATTCATATATTAAATTTCTTGCTGACAGGTTAACGGGTTTTGATTTCAGTGAGTCACTTGTTGAATTTATTACACTGCTGTCGTTTTTCATTGCGCTATTAGTTTCCGTCATCCTGAATATCAGGGATTTTGCCTGTAAAAGGGCAGGGAAGGGGGAGTGATTTTAATATTTACGGTTTACGCTTAAAGAATATACTGCTTAATTATATTAATATTTATTCGGTTAGATATTTGTTGATCATATTAACCAGGTTCGCTATTTCAATAGGCTTGATTATATGATCAGTGCAGCCTGCTTCAAGGCATTTTTGTTTTTCCTTATCAAGTATCAAAGCTGTCTGGGCAATTATTGGTATTGATTTATTAAATTTCCTTATTTGCCGTGTCGCCTCAAAACCATTCATTTTAGGAAGTTTCAGGTCCATCAGTATTAAATCGATTTTACTTATTGATTTACATAACTCCACTGCCTGGTATCCATTGTTTGCCTGTATTATCCGCGCCTGGGTATTATGAAGCACTGCTTCGAGAAACTTAAGATTGACTTCATCATCTTCAACAATCAGTATTACTTTATCCTTCCAGTTAAATCTGGCAAGTGCATCTTCTTCAGTGCCTTCGGCATAGGTTTCAAAAGGTATTTCTTCATAAGGTATCTGGAAAAAGAATGTTGAGCCTTCGCCGGATTCTGATTCCACCCAGAGACTTCCCCCTAGAAGTTTAACCAATCCTTTTGATATTGTAAGGCTGAGTCCCAGTCCTTCGAACTTCTTTACAATGATATCCTCTACCTGCGAAAGCCTGTCAAATATATATTTTTGCTCATCCGCAGTAAATCCGACGCCCGTATCTTTTACAAAAAACTCAAGCTTTAGATCATCTGCCCTGTAATAACCAAATTCCACATAGCCTTTATCAGTGAAATATAATGAAGTATTTATCAGGTTTGACAGGATCTGTGTTATTCTCCCCGAATCAGTATATGTTATAGTTTCTTCATTATCAGGTAATTTTATCCTGATCTCAAGATTATTTTTGTTTAGCCTTGTCTTCTCCCTGGTAAAGTTCACAAGTAAATCGTTAAGAAGGATATTCAGATTGCAGGGTGATTTATTTATACTTAAATCTCCGGTTTCATACTTTGTTAATTCAGAAATATCATCAACTAACTTCTGCAGTTGCTGCCCCTGTTTTATTATTATATTCACATATTCCTTTCTTTTGGCCTCATGAAGTATGCCTATATTCAGTAACTCGGAAAACCCTATAATAGAGTTCATCGGCGTTCTGATTTCATGCGAAATATTGGAAAGGAAAATATTTTTCCTGACGTTCAGCTCTTCTGTTTTTTCTTTAAGCCGGGCAAGTTCTTTATCAAACTTATCCTGTTTTCTTAAATCAGTCAATGTTCCGATCAAAAATTTCTTTTTATTGTCGGGGACTGAAATGGTTGTGATCCTGGTCATAAAATTAAGTACCTCTCTCGCCTCTGAATTTAGTTTTACTATCCTGAAGCTGTATTCAGTAACTTTTCCGGATACTTTTATTGCACTAATGTATTGCTCCAGCCCTGTTCTGTCTTCCTGAACAACATGACTTAGAAAGTAATCAACATTCAAAGATACCTCATTATCTCCTATTCCTATTTGCGCAGCTGCTATTTCTGAAAACCATATCTTATCATCTTCCGGATATTTTATCCAGTATCCAATATTCTCAAGTTCCAGTATTTTACTGATTTGCAGAAGCGTAAACTTATCCGTTTTTTTAAATTGTCTTTTGGGCATTAAAATCTCCTTTTCCTGATGTTATCCTTGTGAATAAATGCTTTTTAATTATCAATATCCTGTACGAATGCTGTATAAGTGGTTTCATTCTCAACTTTTACTTTTAAAAGGAGAAGAAAGACTGATTTTTCTTTTTTATTTTTACAGGCTATCATTACTTTTTTTCTGGTATCAGTAATTTTGGCATCACCTGTTCCCACATATGCAGCAACAAATTTATCCTCATCTATTACTTTGCTTGAAAACAATACTCCGATATCCTGGTTCAAAACCTCATCTCTCCGGTACCCCCACATTTTTTCTGCGGCATTATTGAAGAAAATTATCTTATTATCAATACCCGATGTAATAACACCGTCTATAATACAATCGAAGGTCAGCTTATATCTTTTATTTAACAATTCTATATCCCTGAATTGATTTTTCATTCCCAGTGTTACTTCACGCAGTTGTTTACTTAATTCTTTTCTTGATTCACGCAGTTGTTTCTCCTGGCTTTTAAGAATATCTGTCTGTTCTCTCATCTCTATCTCCAATAGTATTTCATTAGTGATATCCTGTCCGATGAAAAATACACGTTCCACATCACCGTACATATCATAAACCGAACTAAAAGCTCCTCTGATCCACTTAGTCTCATCTTTTTTTGTTTTTAACTTAAACTTGCCCTGGAATCCCATGCCCTTAATTATGGTATCCCATTTGGCTGTAAAGTTCTCCAGTTCAAGATTATCTATCATGTCGAAAACAGTAAGGGATGAAATTTCTACCGGGCTATATCCGCCAAGTATCTGAAATGCTTCGTTATGATCAACAATATTTCCGCTTATATCAAGTTCAATCTTGATCCCTGAACGGTCTACCGAGTCGACAAGACCCTGCATTTTCAGGCTCAGATTTTTCTGTTCGGTAGCATCAAGCGCGAGGAAGAGAATTTTGTCCACCTTGCTATCTTCATGTCTTATACAAGTATAAGTTGCCATTGTCCACAAGTCTTTTCCTGTTTTTGTAATATGTTTCATATATCCTTCGAAATGCCTGCCTCCCTTTGACAGGTTTTTCCATATCTCATTAAACCAGTCACGGTCTTTCTTATCAATAAATGTAGAAATATGCTGCCCTTCTACTTCATTATTTGCGTTA
>CAZBUF010000223.1:0-6834 GCA_964495025.1 uncultured Bacteroidales bacterium
GAAAGTTATATTATACCTGCAGCAAACAGTATCGGCAATAAGACAAAGATATAAAAGTGAAGATATCGAATACTCCGATTATGTTAATGTAGTAAATGATGCTCTGGATTTTAACCTTGATTATCTGAGCGCATTAAATCAATATAACCAGACAGCAATTAAATTTGAGACATATCTTAAATTAATTTCTGATTAATGAAAAGAATAATATTCATCGTCCTTGTTATACTTATTGCTGCATGCCGGCCCCGGGAAAATAAACAGTCGGATGATACCGGAACTGCGGCTGACAGTATTGCGAATGAACTTATATCCTGTGCTTTCCGGTGCCGGGGATATTTATATCTTCCTCCTGACAGGCTGGCAACGGTAGCGGCACCAATAGGCGGATTTATCAGCAGCATATTTTATAATACCGGTGATTATGTTAAAAAAGGAACCTTGCTGGCAGTTTTGAGGCATTATGATTATATTGAAATTCAGAAGGACTATCTTGAGGCAAAAAGTCTGTTAAGTTATTATTCTGAAGATTTTAAAAGGCAGGGAGGGCTGACCCTTGATCAGGCCACTTCCATAAAAAAAATGCAGAGGGCACAGGCGGATTACCAGGCAGTTGAAGCAAAGCTTAAAGCACTTGCGGCCCAACTGAAGTTTATTGGCATAGACCCTGAGAGGGTTGAGCATAAAGGATTTACGAGCTCAATTAATATTTATGCTCCTGTTAATGGATATATTACCAGGGTTGAAGGTAATAAAGGTAAATTTCTTGATCCATACGGTTTTATTTACGAGATTGCTGATATTGATGACCTTCATTTGAATTTCGAATTACCTGACAGCCTTTTTAATAAGGTTTCAAAGGATATGGATATTCTCTTTGCCGTAGCAGGCGCAAAAAACAAATATTTAAGTGCCAGGATAAGTAATATATCGCAGGTGATAAATACTGAGACAAATTGTTTCAGTGTATTTGCGCGGCCTGATTCAAGCAACTGTTCTTTCAGGCCCGGTATGGCCGTTGAGGTGAAGCTGGTTCTGAAGTATTAGTTTTTCAGGGGAGTCTAATAAATTTTTATTCATATTTTATCATTCAAATTATAGATATTGTATATTTGTTATTAGTATATCAGACATTTCATTTTAGTATAACAAAATAATTAATTTTATTATGGAAACTTCTGGCACTAATGAAACTGAATTTAAGGATTACCCGAATCCCGAACCTGAAAGGAAGACCCCTTTAATTCTTCTGATTGCAATAATAGTCCTGGTAGTAGCTATCGGAGTCATGGGATATAAATTATATGACTTTTCAGGGGAATTGAAAAAGTCAAATGAAGCAAATTTACTTCTCAAGGATCAGAAAGTGGATCTTGAAGGTAAACTAAATTCGCTTATTACTGAGTATGATTCACTGATGACTCAAAATGACAGCATTAATGTTTTGTTGCAAACCGAGCAGGAAAAAATAAGGAGGCTACTCAAATACCGCGCTTCGGATGCCACAAAAATTATAATGTATAAGAAGGAGCTTGAAACTTTACGTGATGTAATGAAAAGTTATATAGTACAAATTGATTCGCTTAATACCAAAAATGAGGAACTGACTGCTGAAAATGTACAGGTAAGATCAAAACTGAGGGAGGTGGAAAGTGATAAGGAAAAGCTTTCTGAAGAAGCGCAGTTACTGGGTTCCAAAGTACAGATGGCATCGGTATTAACTGCAAAAAATGTTGTTGTTGAGCCTCTGAATAAAAGTAGCAAACCAAAGGATAAGGTATCAAAAATAGAAAAGATAAAGGTATGTTTTACTGTCAGGGAGAATGCAATTGCCTTGGCAGGCACAAAAGATATATATTTAAGAATTATCAGGCCCGACGATATAGTACTGACTTCCGATATCAATAACCTCTTTGATTACAATGGCGAAAAAGTTGTATATTCTGCCCTGAGGCAGCTGGAGTATGAAAACAGGGATATAGACATGTGCATTTTCTGGGACAGGGATGAAGAGCTGATACCGGGAATATATACGGTTATTCTGTATTGTGAGGGTTATGAGATAGGCTATACGACATTTGCACTTAAGTAGGGATTAAAAATTATTGTGATTGTCGGACTGTTTAAATAAAATAAACAGTCCTTTTTTTATGTCAGTTTTATTATCTTAGTAAATAAAGGAATATTAACCAAAAAATTTTCGTGATTATGAGAATAGGAATTATTATTGGAAGGATAGGCGGTGTTGATGGTGTTGCGCTTGAAACTGAAAAGTGGATTGAGGTTTTAAAAAGAATGGGACATAAGATATTTATTTTAGCCGGGCAGTTTGAGGAGAGAAAGATGAATCATGACTTTGAGACTCTCATTCCTGAGATGTCTTTCTTCTCGCCGGAAAGCTTCTGGGGCCAGAAAAAGGCTTTTTTCCATCCTGATTGCGATGTTGATGAATTGCTTGAGCATATCGATCTGTATTCAAAGGTCATTTACAAAAGGATCATTAACTGGATAAGTGACAGGAAGATTGAGCTGATAATTTCAGAGAATGCATCAGCTTTGCCATCACACCTTGAAATGGGCCTGGCAGTTAAGAAGGCCATAAAAAGAACCGGGTTACCTACTATTACGCATGATCATGATTTTGCGTGGGAAAGAGGAGACAGATATGTTTCCCCGCATAAAAAGATAAATGAGCTTATTAATAGTACTTTTCCGTTAAGGTTGCCCAATTCGATCCATGCGGTTATAAACACACCTGCACAGAATACGCTGAAGGAAAGGTATGACAGGGAATCGGTGAATGTTCCCAATGTCATGGATTTTGACAAACCCTTTGGCGAGGTCACGGAAAAAAACCACTGCCTGCACAAGAACCTGGGGTGTGAGGAGGATGACATATTATTATTTCAGATAACCAGGGTAGTCAGGCGCAAGGGAATAGAGGCGGCGATTGAACTTATTGATAAACTGAAAGATGATAAAATAAAACTGATAATTACAGGTAACTATAATGATGATGCCGGAAGCAAATATTACATGGAGCTTGTTGAACAGATCCATAAACTAAAGCTGGGGAAGCAGGTCGCTTTTGCCTATCACCTGTTTAATAATAAGGGACTGACATCAAGCAACGGCGACCTGAATTATTCATTATCCGATGCTTATGCACAAGCCAGGGCCTGCACCTATTTTAGCATCTATGAAGGGTTTGGCAATGCATTTGTTGAAGCTGTACTGGCAAAACGGCCTATTTTTGTTAACAATTACAAGCCTGTTTACTGGCCCGACATAGGCAGTAAAGGATTTGAAGCCGTTATGCTTGAAGATAATAACTTAACTGACAAGGCAATTGAGGATATCAGGAAGATTATTTATGACCTGAAGCTGGGAAAAGAGATTGCAGAACATAATTATGCTCTGGGGAAGAAATTGTTCTCATATGATACACTGAAAGAGAAGCTGCAGGAACTTATTGATAAAGCAATAAAAGCAGCATAAAGGCTAAAAGTCCTATGCTATTATAAGTTCTGAAATGATATAATTGGAAATAAAGCGGCCCCTGGTGGTTAATCTCAGAATATTATTATCGTGAAGCATGATATTGGCTTCAGGAAAGGCTCTTGATTTGTCCAGAATGAATTCAGCATAATGCCTGCCAAAGGAATTTCTGATATAATTTATGTCAGCACCCCACATTGTCCTTAGTGAAGTTAGTACATAGTCATTATATTTTGATCTTGTATCAAGTATTTCGATTTCAAATCGGGGATCACCTGACATTATCCCTTTTATATATTTTTCATTATCAGAAATGTTCCACTGGCGTGAGATCAAATTGTAAGAATGTGCAGAGGGCCCTATCCCCAAATATTTTTTCTGCTTCCAGTATCCTGTATTATGTATTGAAAAATAGTCTTCCAGGGCAAAGTTCGATATTTCATAATTAATGAAACCCCTGTTTCCGGATAATTCCACTAATAGTTCATACTGCTCCAGACTTTCATCTTCAGACAACAGGGATAATTTGCCCTCATTCAGGGATTTATAAAATACTGTTCCCGGCTCAAAGGACAGATGGTATGCTGATATGTGTTGTATACCTAAATTAAAAGTCTGCAGCAGGTTTGAAGACCATTTTTTTGTCGTCATTCCCGGAAGGCCGTATATTAAATCAATGCTGATATTTGAAAATCCTGCTTTCCGGGATAATTTAACTGACTGCAATGCCTGCATGGAATCGTGGCGGCGGTTCATCAGTTTGAGATACTCATCAAAAAATGACTGGATGCCGATACTTAAGCGGTTGATGCCGGAATTATTCCTTAAGGCTGCCAGATAACCTGCATTAAGGTCATCAGGGTTTGCTTCAAGCGTAATTTCAGCATTATCATTAACATCAAATGTCTTGTATATTGCACCGGTTATTTCCGATAACTGGCCTATACTTAATACTGACGGTGTGCCTCCGCCGAAATATACTGTTTCAACCGGCTCATTATCAAGATAGCCTCTTCTTATCCCTGCTTCTTTTATCAGGGTTTTGACAAGATCATTCATGTTCCCTGTACAGGTCGAACGGTGAAAGTTGCAGTAATGGCACAACTTCCTGCAGAAAGGGATATGAATATATATACCGGCCATTTAAAACGGATTAAAGGCAGGTAAAGATACTAATTGCAATTCCAAAAGATATCTGAAAGTCCTCATATATTATAAAAGATAACCCGGTTTAATTAACGGGGATTCTTAAAACGCCGGGATATGCTTTACTTGCGTATAGGATAAGGATGTGAGTTGTCAGATATAAGGAATCCCTTATAGTTATATTTTCTAACCTTAGAAAAGGTCCAGTTACATAACTCTTCAAAAGAACTGTTCACCAGTCTGCAGGGAATATCAAGTTTAAACCATCCTTTCCCGGCTTTTGATATGAATACATGTTTTTCCATAGTCAAAGAATGATTAGAATATAATCAAAATAACAGATTATAATATAATCAAATATATTTAGAATGCATAATATATTTAATAAAATTTAACAAATATTTATTAAATAATTGTAATTTAAACTATAGAATTCAATAATATTGTCATAAATTTGAATAAACAAAACATATTATTAAGATGGTACAATGTAAACGTCCTGCAGAGAAGAAAATAAAAGAAGCAATAGAGAACAAGGAGTTAGAGGATCTGGAAGGTTTTGGCAAACCGGTAAAGAATTCGGAATATTTCAAAGCTCCGGAAGAGGAAAGAATAGCATTTCATATTTTAAATGATGGTGGTATAGTCCCTGAGGAGCTTCAGATAAGAAAAGATATAAATATACTTTTAAAAGATATAAAAGATTGTTCCGATACGGAGGGAAAAGAGACACTTAGGAAAGAGCTGGACATGCTTTATACACAGTATGAATTAGTGATGGAGCGGCGAAGACAAAAGAACATCAAATAATCACCACCTCACGCTCAATGGTTTGTGCGGAATGCCTTCTGTCAACATGGCCTATCTCATGAGCCATAACACCGGCAAGTTGTGCTTCATTTTCAAGGTATTTTATGATCCTGCTGAAAAACAGTACACAAATATTAAAATTATATGATATTTACCGATTTATAAACAACTTTTACCGATTTCTTGTTTTTTTAACTCTTTCAGGGTTATAAATTTGATGCAAAAATTAACATAGAAAATCATGGAAACAAAACATTCGGATAAAAGACTTATTGTTGGAATATTAATTGTATTGTTTGGAGGGTTATTACTGGCAAGCAATTTTGGCATGATACCCTACAGCATTAGAAGCTACCTGCTGCACTGGGAAGTAATTTTAATTGGCATCGGGTTTATTGCATTGATAACAAATGAACATAAGAGCACGGGAATCATTTTAATTGCAGTTGGCGGGGCATTTTATATGCGTAATTTTTTCGATTTTCATTTTAACTTCTGGCAGCTGTTTTTACCTTCGATGATTATACTTGTCGGGTTATTATTGATCTTCAGAAGGAGAGTTGACGGTAAAGACGGGGCAGGCATACCTGAAATTGACGATGATATGCTTGATGATGTGTCGATCTTTGGGGGTGGGGATAAGACAATTAACTCCAATAATTTTAAGGGGGGCAAGATAACTGCTATTTTCGGCGGATCAAATATTAACATGACAAATGTAAAGCTGGCTGCAGGCACTCAGTATATAGATGTTTTTGCCCTGTTTGGAGGCACAACATTACTGGTCCCTGACGGATGGGATATACGGGTTACGGTAGTATCTTTATTCGGGGGGTTCAGTGACAAACACAGAACAAAAACGCCGGAAAAGATTGAAAATAATAAGTTAGTTGTCAAAGGACTGGTAATTTTCGGGGGAGGGGAAATAAAATCGTTTTGATCCTGTCTGTAATTAATAATTTTATCTTTATTTGTGCTAAATAATTTATTCGGTAACTGGAGGTATGTTCTGATATATACAGGAATATGGGTATTCATTAGCTGTATCCATGTATTTGTGTTAATGCACATTCAGAATTTCCCGCTGCAAATTTCTTTGACCGAAAGCTTCATTTCCAACTTTCTGCTGGCCAGTTTTGGCATAACATTATGGATCTCGATTTTTTACAGCAATATCGAGAGTAAAACCATTTTAAATAAGATCTTCAATCATGTTTTATTGTGTATTATCTTCCTTAGTATATGGCTGGGCATCGATTACCTGATCCTGAGTTCTTCATTCAGGGACAATACGGATTACATCCGGTTTCTTAATGCTTCGATACCCTGGCGTGTGGGCAACGGATTTCTTTTTTACGGGTTGATCATAATAATATATTA
>CAZBUF010000224.1:0-1527 GCA_964495025.1 uncultured Bacteroidales bacterium
GACCAGGTTAAATTTTGATTTTTATACAACCGATGAAATAACTTTAAAAACAATAATACGTTCCAATCCCGGCCTGATATTAATAAAAGATGGAAATATAATAGGAAAGTGGCATTATAATAATTTTCCTGATTTTAAGGAATCGGAAGGGAATTACATCTCTTTGATACTGGATTCGCTGAGAAAGGATAAAGAGAGGCTTACAGTATTTTTTCTTATTGCAGGGTTTTTCCTTGTCCTTTGTGTCCATCATAAACAGATCACCGGTAATGCCGGCAAATAGTTATTGAATACTTTATATATGAAAGGCATACCATTAATATCATATTTAATATTTTTTATTCTTCTGATAAGCTGTGAAGAAGTTGACAAATGTGTGGATGATACTGTCGTTAATGTCAACATCGACTTTAAATACATGTTTAATAACAAAGTTAAGGATACAGCTATTAATGAACTTACCATAACAGGAAAAGATACTCCCTGTTATAATCTTAACAACATACATTATGTGAATCTTGCATTATCACAGGTGTCGGATACAACAATATATAAATTTGCAGTGGGAACCGTTACAGATACTGTCTCATTTATTAGTGACAGGGAGCTTTATCTGGTATCTTATGAATGCGGCTTCGCTACGCGGTATATGCTGGATACTGTTATTACACGGGAAAGAGTAATAAATTCGGTTTCAATTATTAAATCTGCTGTAGATAGTACTGATGAAACAAATATTATATTTTATTTTTAACTGCATCATTCTGTTTTATTCTGCTGAGAATTATGCACAGGAAGACTCAATCAGGGTCAGGGGTTTCAGATTTGGCGCTGACATGTCAAAAATAATTTTACCGTTCTTCTTTCCCGAGACCAGGGAGTTTGAGTTCCTGGCTGATTTTCAGATTTCTGACAAGTCATTCGTTGCAGGAGAATATGGAGTTGGTACTGCAAAGCTGACAACAAATTCATATAGCTTTGATTACAACCTGCAAGGTGCATTCTTCAAACTGGGTTTTGACAAAAACATATTAAAAGATAATAAAGGAGCTGAAAACGACATCGTATTTTTTGGTACAAGATATTCATTTGCAGGGTTCAGGCATGAAGCCGGAAATATTTATATTCAGGATGACCACTGGCATGATGTTTCAGGTGCTGAGACCGGCGAATATTCGCTGAAAGCCCACTGGGTGGAAATTGCATTTGGCATAAAAACAGAATTGTTTAATAATCTTTATTTAGGATGGACCATACGTGGTATGTTGATGATAAAGATGAAAGGGGATAATATAATGACGCCTTATATAATCCCGGGATATGGCAGGGGCGGAAACAAATCATCTATAGGGTTTAATTATTCATTATTCTACAGATTTCCTTATAAATTACCGGCAAAAGATAATAACAAAAGCATATAATTTTATATTCGATAATTCACATAAAATAGAATTACTTATTTTTGACGTTTAATAGATAACCTAAATTTTAATTTTTACTATGAGAAAAATAATTATCGCCGGAAAC
>CAZBUF010000225.1:0-6307 GCA_964495025.1 uncultured Bacteroidales bacterium
AACTTGAATATGTGGATTTTGGAAGCGGCTTTAAAGTACCTTATAAGCCTGATGATATCTTTACAGATATTGAAGGCCTGGGGAAAGAACTTACAAAGCAGTTCAAAGATTTTTGCAGGAATTACGGAAAGGACCTTACACTGATTTTTGAACCGGGCAAGTTTCTGGTAAGCGAAGCAGGCTATTTCCTTGCAAAAGTGAATGTTATAAAACAAACAACATCAACTGTATTTGCCGGTGTTGATACTGGTCTGAACCACTTCATAAGACCTATGTTTTATGATGCATATCATCAGATCATCAATGTATCAAATCCAAAAGGAAAAACAAGGATATATACTGTTGTGGGATATATCTGCGAAACTGACACCTTTGGCTGGAACAGGAAAATTAATGAGATAACCGAAGGGGATTACCTGGCGTTTCTGAATGCAGGGGCCTACTGTTTTGCTATGGCTTCCAATTATAATTCCAGGTACCGGCCTGCTGAGGTCCTTATACACGAAGGCAGGGACTACCTTATAAGGAAAAGGGAGTCAATGGATGATCTGATGAAAAATCAGGTTATCATTGATATCTGAGAGTTTATTCCTGATTAGTATTATATATTAATTTGATAATATATTCACTTAATTCATAAAGAAATGAGATCAGCATTTATTCTATTATTATTTTATATTATATCCCCGTTATATTCACAGACAACACATGATGTTATTGTGACTTCAGAAGAAAATTTACGCAATTTATTCAACTGGTCAGGAGCAATATATGTGACCAATATGGATAATTTATATGAAGGCGTCAAAGGGAATCCATACCTGTTTAATGAATGGAAACCCGGAAATATTTATCTGAGTGATAATAAATTAATAAAAAATGTAAATATCAAGTATGATATATATGCTGACAACCTGTTTTATTTAAACTCATCTTCAGGAGATTCACTGATCATAAACCGGGCTATGATAGATAAATTCGAAATAATTGACGAAGCGCCAGGTGAAATATATGTTATGGAAAAGATGAGTCTTAAGCCGGAGAAATCTGATAAAGATAAATTTGTAAGGATCCTGTATAGCGGCAAGTCAAAATTTATACTCAGATATGTTAAGATGTTAATTAAAGCCACTTATAAGGGCCCATATCCCACAGGCAACAGATATGATGAATTTTGTGATAGCAAACAGTACTATTTTTTGTCTGATGAAGGTACTATCACTAAAGTCAAACTAAATAAAAAGTCTGTTATTAAATTACTGTCAGATAAGGAAAAAGAAATTAAGGCTTTTGTTAACGAACAGGGCCTGGCCATGGATAATGAACGGAATGTTGCAAAAGTATTTGAATATTATGATAGTTTAACGCATTGAGCGGCCTGCATATTTTATACCTTCTGTTAATCCGTTTTTCCAATACTCCCAGTTATGTGATCCGATCCTTACATGGTACTCATGAGGTATTCCCAGTTTTAAGAAGGCATCATGGAAAGCCTCGTTACCGTTAATTAGGAAATCATCTATGCCACAATCAAAGTACCAGTTGATACTTTTTAATGTTTGCGATATACTGTCATTTAACAGGTAAAATGGGCTATAAGACTTCCAGTGTTCATTTATTCTTTCATCACCCTGGAGTTCACCACCGAATAAATCAGAGTACTTTTTGCTGTAATTCGCAGAATCCAGATCAATGATCATCTCATCAGTACGTATTGCCGCACTTAGTGAGATACATGTCCCAAATATCCCAGGGTGCTTTATTGATAAAAGCACTGCGCCATATCCTCCCATGGATAATCCGCCGATAATACGATTGCTTCTGTTTGCCCTTGTCCTGTATGTTGAATCAACATATGGGATCAGTTCATTGATAAATATATCTTCATAGGGAAACTGATGCTGATAATCATTAATATAATATGAGTTTTTGCCATCCGGCATTATCACTATCATGGATGGTATCTCAGCGGCCCCGATCAAACTGTCAATTATTCCATGAATATCACATCTGTCAATCCAGCTGGATTCGCTTCCTCCATAACCGTGTAAAAGGTACAGGACCGGCAAGCTGTCACGTGATGTATGATAATAAGGAGGCAGGTATACGGAATACTTCAGTCTTGTGTTCAGTATCTTGCTGTTGAACTCAAGACTTTTATATGCAATTCCATTTATTTTGCTGTTAAGTTCGGAAAATGATTGGCCGTCAAGCTGAAGATTTAACAGGCAGGCTAAAGCAATGTGTAATGAAATAAGCCGGCTCTTAATGAAGATAAAAGTCATAATTCCCCGTTGGTTAAATAGATCTCTCCAGCCTTATATGCCTTATTATTGTTCCGGAGCTTACAAAGGAACCATTGTGGCATCCTGTGACATTACAGAAAGTAACCGAATTATTAAAATCCAGGACTTTTGTTAATCCAATTATAACCATATCAGCATCAGGTTTACAATTGCAGTTTACAAGTTTTTCAAACATCACACCACAATGCGGACAATAAAGTTCATCTTTGACCCCGTTCTTTAGTTTTCCGGATAATATTATTTTATCAAAATCACCCTCAATGGCAGAAATAATAAATTCTCCTTCTGTACCAGGCCTCATGAATTTTATCCGCAAACCGGGGGAACCGTTTATTTTATATTCCTCATCAATAATATTGCAACCGTTCGGGCAATAGGCTTCCTTTATAACATACCTTATTTTATCTTCTTCATTCTTTAATTTACTGTTTTTACTTTCACCTATGGGTAAGATCAAACGTCCGTCATTACTAAATCTTTTCATATAAAACTATTTGTTAATCATTTCAGAGTATTCAGATGAGATACAGATAAACATAATTTTTTTCTGAACAATACCGCACAAAATTAAGAAAATTATATTGCATTATTACTCTAATAAAAATTACTGAAGTATTTTGAATGGAATAGCGGGAAATAAATTACATACAAAAATGACTTTACATAAAATATATGCCCGGCATATTAAAGCAGTAATCCAGTTCAGAAACCGGGAGAAATAGTATTTAAAAGGACAGTGTAATCAATATCAGGTGATCAGACTTTTGATCCTCTCGATCTGTTTTTGTTTATTTACTTCTCTTAATCTACGTGCAGTATTTGTATAGTACTGATGATGAGATATGAATTTTATCTGCATCATATTCCATTCATTTAACGTCCCAACCATATTTTGTTCCTTGAGCTCTTTATAAAGAGTATTTGAAACCGGGATCATATCGCTTCTTCCCAAATAATCCAAATCGGCATCACACATGATCTCTTCCAGAGGGTTCTTTGGGTCAGGTGGCAACTTTGTGGCCATTATCAGCTCACATATTGTATTTATCTGCGACTGGGTATAGTAATAATTTGGCAAAACTTCCCTGGCAATGTCGACACCTTTCTCCTCATGATCAGCATAACCCTTCGTATGGCCTGTATCATGAAATAATGCCGCCGTTTTCAGTAATAACAGTTCGGCATCCGGCACACCTTCACCAAAGCCTATTAATTCTGCCTGTGTAACAACATCAACAGTATGCTTGACATTATGATAAAATAAATTTTTGGCCAGCTCTTTTTCAAGTCTATCCAGGATCAATTCCTGCAGGTCCATAAACTGTGTTAATCCATATCTTACACTGAACTTCTTGTTCGGTATCAGCCCCTTATTCTGTAATGAAAATTCTTTCTTGATACCTTTAACCGTGTACATTTCTATATCGCCTTTATACTTAACAGGCATCTTCCCAAAATATTCACAGCTAAACAAGTCTTTGACGAGCTCATAAGTAGTGGCTGAAACCAATATGTTACCTTCATTACAAAATGATCTGATACGGGCAGCCAGGTTTACTGTATCACCTTTTATTTCATAATTGATTTTTTTTCTTCCTATTTCCGTTGCAACCACAGGCCCCGTATGTATTCCTATTTTCAGTTTCCATATTTTATCATTCATATAAGTTCTTTGAAGGTCTTTTATATAATACTGCATCTCAACAGCAGCCAAAACAACCTCCACGGGATTTGTTATGTTCTTTTTAGGGATACCTCCCACGCACATGATCGTGTCACCAACAGATTTAATACTTTTGATCTCGTATTTATTAATGATTGTCTCAAACTGAAAAAATATCTCATCAAGATTATCAACCAGTAACTGCGAGTCCATGTCAGCAGAAATATTATCAAATCCCTGTGTATCAGCAAATAATACCGTAGATGTTTTATATTTCAGTACTTTTGTTGTCTTTGGTACATTTATTACTCTTGCTAAATTCTCGTTTTTAGCCTGTGCCAATAAATGTTTGAATTTTTCGAGTTCCTGGGAAAGTTCTTCATTCTGCCTGGTTAGCTTCTCGTTTTCTAACGACAACGATTTATTCTGGCCCATCAACTCCGAAATATGCCTGAGGAGACTTGACTTACTTTTCGCCATAAAAAAAATAAAGATTAGTATTTACAAATAAAACAAAAATAATTTTAATGAAAACATTAAATATATACGGCAATTTTAATTTTAAGTTGTTATTATTGTTTATATGTATAATACATTATTATAAAAGAACATAATCTTTGTTTAAAAGACCTGTATCCTATTATAAAAGTTACTAATAATAATTTAAAAGTATTAAGAAATCTAGGGATAACCAACCTGTTTTAACATTATTTATTCACATAATGCTTCCTTTAAGAACCATGTTATCTTTGTCGTCTGCTTCAGTTATTCTTACAGTGGCAAAAGTATTTACCTCACAGCCTTTACCTTCAAACTTCACAGGAACATAATGCTCTCCGTATCCTTTAACATAGCCATGGTCATAAATTCTCTCTATAAGTACCCGTTGTGTCTTACCGACAAGCGATCTGCGATAAGCCAGTTTGTTCTTATTGGAAATCATTCTTATTATTTTACTGCGTTCAGCCCTGGTTTTTTCGGGTACTTGTTCGGGAAGCTCTGCAGCGGATGTATTTTTTCTTAATGAATACCTGAATGTGTGAACATGTCCGAATCCAATATCTTTTATCACTTTGCATGTATCAAGGAAATCTTTATTTGTCTCACCGGGAAAACCGGTAATAATATCGGTAGTAAAGTTCATATCCGGGAATTTGCTTTTAAATAAGCTTATAATGTTAAGATAGCTTTTCAGATCATAAACTCTTTGCATTTTCCTGAGAATATTATCCGAGCCGCTTTGAAGGCAAAGATGAAGATGTGGCGTAAGCTTAGGATTTTCAAACATATCTGCCAGTTTTTCTCCAAAACCCTCCGGTTCAATGCTGGATATCCTTACCCTGAAGTCTCCGGGAATTTTCAGGATCTTCTCAGTAAGATCTTCAAAATTCAGTCCGTCAAAGTTATAACGGCTGATATTTACCCCTGTTAATACTACTTCTTTATAACCCAGGGCAACAACTTTCCTGATATTCTCAAGTATGTCCCCGGAGGGCCTGCTTACTGCCTTTCCTCTAACTTTAGGAACTATACAATATGAGCAGGAATTATCACATCCGTCATTAATCTTTATGAAGCTGCGTGTATGAAGACTTTTTTCCGAAACAGAAAAATCGAATAACCCTCCTTCAAGATCATCAATATTCAATATTTCTCCTTTAAAATGGCCATCTACCAATGAAAAGACTGAACTTTTGGCTTTATTCGGAACAATGTAAGTTATATCATCCCTCTTCTTAAAATACTCTTTGTGAATTTCCGCCATGCAGCCTGTAACTATTACTACAGGTGCACCATTTCTCCGGCATGCATTGTTAATGACAGTTTTTGATTTGTGGTCACTCTGGCCGGTAACAGTACATGTATTGACGATATATACATCAGCCCTGTCACTGAAATCAACTATTTCATATCCGGCTTTATAGAAATCCGTTAATAGTGAATCCGTTTCACTCTGGTTCAAACGGCACCCCAGGGTTTTAAAGGCAACTCTCCTGTTCATGATTTCACCGGTTCTGACTTAATAATACTGATCAACTTACCCTCAATAGCAAATTCAGTTACTGAAGTTATAATAATACTTGCAAAGCTGCCAATCAATGATCTGTTATCCGATTTAAAACGGACTATTATCCTTCCTTCGGTGAATCCTGATAAATATCCGCTTTTCCTGTCAGTTCCGGTAACCAGTATTTTCAGCTCTTTATTTATCAAATCCTTATTATGTTGCAGCGCATAATTCTTTAATACCGTGGTAAGTATTTTAAGCCGGCTTTTTTTAAGACCGTTCGGGATACTATCCTCCCATTTATAACTTGCTGCACCGGGCCGCGGTGAA
>CAZBUF010000226.1:0-3518 GCA_964495025.1 uncultured Bacteroidales bacterium
CCGGAAATCCCTGAAAATTGTCAATGGGCTATTTTTTTACGCAACCATGATGAATTAACACTGGAAATGTGCACTGATGATGAACGGGACTATATGACAAAAATTTATGCAACAGACCTGAACTCTGATGTGCTTACTGCAGCAAAATTAGGTGAATATAAATATAGATTTAATATCGGTTATCTGGATAATTTTGATAAAGTAATTAAGGAAAATCCGTATAATTATGAAGAATATAATGATGTGCCATATGAAAAATACTTTACTATTGATAAGTCCAATGACCTGATAAAGATGAATGACTTCATACGTGAAAAGCCTATATTTAAAAGGCATGATCTGGTCACTGAGAATAATACCCTGTATGTAAAATTCGATCTTATATTATGCAGAAATGTTATTATTTACTTTAATTACGAGCTGCAAAGCAGGGTATTTGATTTATTTCATAAAAATCTTTACGATGATGGCTGTTTGATCCTTGGATTGCATGAGACAATTTTAGGGGCATATTCTGTAAAATATCAAAAAAAGGGGCAGGGATATTATAAAAATTAATTTTTTACAAATAATTTTAATGATTTTAGCATTATATATATCTAACTTCAGGTTGTTATGAACAAAAAATTCAAATCATTAAAGAAGAAGATCTTAGTATTGATATTAAATATTATCCTGTTTATTGGCATCGTTGCCTGTTTTGTTATGATCTTTCAATTCAATACAAAATCTGCTAATCATATAATGCTTAATCTTAATATTCTGGGAAAAGATATCTTGAAATTAAGAACTGCAGAACAGAATTTCTTACTTAATTTCAAGAGTGTATCCGACTTATATATATCAAATGATACACAATTTGAAAATGAGTTCTCATTAATACAAAATAATATAATAACGATAGTCGATTCTCTTTCAAATTCCGGATTACTGCAGAATGATCCGCAGATAAATGACCAGATTCAAATACTCAGTGAAAATTTAAAATACTATGCAGATAATTTCCAGGAGCTTGTCCTTATATTCAAGGAAAAAGGATCGGGCATTATTGGCGTTACCGGAGAATGGCAGGACATTAGCGCCCGGATGATCAATAAATACTCAGCCAATACGGATAATCGTGTATATACACAATTATTACTATTAAAGAATACAGAAAGAAAATATCTTTTGAATAGAAATCCTGGCTTAATAGATGAATTATCAGGTTTATCGGACGATATTCAGAATCTGATAATTATGGCTTTAGATGAAAATATAGAATTACCGGATATCACAGACGAACTGTATAAATATCTGGAAAAAGCAAAACAGATATCTAATCTGGATAAAAGAACAGGCTTTCATTATAATACAGGCATTATTCAGGATTTGAACGATTCTTTTCAGGAACTTGGCTTATCTGTTTCCGGGATATCCCTTATAATAAACAATTTAATTGTATCCAGCCGGAAAAAGCTGTGTATTACTCTGATTTCTATCCTTGTATTGCTACTTGCCGGTCTGATATTTATGATATCACGTTCTTTCAAAAAATATATTTATGCCCCGCTTGCGAAAATATCAAATTATTTCCTGGAGCTTAAAACAGGCAAATTGCCGGATGAAAAGATTGAACTGAAAGAAAACAACGAATTCCATGCACTTATGGAGTCAGTTAATATAATGGTTGATAATTGTAAAGAAAAAATGCATTATACACAGAATATTAATAAAGGAAGCCTGGATTCAAAGCTCAATATTTTAAGTGCAGATGACCTTCTTGGAAAGGAATTGGTTCAATTGCATAAGAATATTCAGGATTCCGTTGAAGAACATAAAAAGCATAATGAGGAAAATGACAGGCGAAGATTTATTAATGAGGGCCTTGCAAAATTTTCTGATATCCTGAGATTATATAATAACGATATTGAAAAACTGGCCGATATCTTCATAAAAGAGCTTGTTAAGTATCTTGATGCTATACAGGGGGGCTTGTTCCTTGTTAAAGACTCAGATGCAAAAGAAAAAACACTTCAGCTTATATCAGCTTTTGCCTTTAACAGGAAAAAATATATTAACAAAGAAATTAAAGTAGGAGAAGGATTGGTTGGCGCTTGTGCAATTGAGAAGAATACTATAAATCTCACTGATATCCCGAAAGAATATATCTCAATTACATCCGGCCTTGGTGATGCCCCTCCCAACAATTTGTTATTGTTACCAATCATTCAGGAAGATGAAATATTAGGCGTTCTGGAAATAGCATCGCTCAAAAAATTCCTCGCGCATGAGATCGAAATCGGGGAACAGGTGACGGCAAGCCTGGCTTCAACTGTTACTACTACCAAAAATAATGAAAAAACATCGCAGCTATTGGCCAAATCACAGGCTCAGGCACAGGAGATGCTTGAACAGGAAGAAGAAATGAGGCAAAACATGGAAGAATTGAAAGCCACACAGGAAGAAGCAACAAGGAGAGAAGAAGAGTACAAAGGGATAATTAATGCAATGGATCGTTCTTCTTTTATGGTTGAATATGATCTTGATGGTAATATCATAAGGGCCAATGAAAAGTTACTCCTGCTTTTAGGTAAAACCAGGGAAGAGCTTATGGGGAAAAAACATGCAAGCCTTTCTTCCCAGGGATCAAAATCAAAAGTAAATGCAAAATTCTGGGATGAGCTGAAAAATTCAACTTACAAAGTAATTACTGAAAAGATACAAGTCGGGAAAAATAAAGAATATACTATGATGCAAAATTTTTCTACTGTTTATAATAACGACGGGATACTGGTAAAATTTCTTAATATGATGGTTGATATTAGTTCATCAATGAAGAAGTAGAATTAAATAACCGGTTATCTATTAAAATGTTAATTTACTTATGTTTCATATAAGGAATATAATTAAAGACCAAAATAAGGAAGGCTAATCAAAAAGTATTATGACTGAAATAGGTATTGTTGATATTAGAGAGTTAATCAAATCTGTTAAAAGCAAATACGATTATGATTTTTCTGATTTTGCACTTACTTCACTTAAACACAGGCTGGAAAAAATTATTATTAAAAATAACCTTAGCAATGTTGATAGTTTAATAAAGAAACTGACGAATAATCCGGATTTCTTTGATATCTTTTTACATGAAATTTCAGTACCTTCAACTGAAATGTTCAGAGATCCTTCATTATGGAGATGGTTACGTGATGATTTATTTGCAGTGGCTACTGATAAAAATTTAAGCAGGTTTAGAATCTGGTTGCCGAACAGCGTTTCCGGAGGTGAACTGTATTCACTGGCTATTCTTCTTAAGGAAATAGATATTCTGGATAAGGTTGAAATTATTTCATCCAGCTATAGCAGTAAAAGCATTGAATATATAAAAGAGGGAAGATATGATTTGAAAAAGGTCGAGATCTCGGCAGAAAACTATAAAAGATTTCAAGGGACAGAGGACTTATCTGATTATTACAGGCTTGACAGGTATTATGCTATTAGAGATACATCATTGATAAAGAACGTAGAATTTAAAAAAC
>CAZBUF010000227.1:0-9785 GCA_964495025.1 uncultured Bacteroidales bacterium
AACGCATATTTCTTAAATGGAAACCTTATAAGGTTGCTTATGGCCTTAACAGGTAATAATCCCTTTATCCAGTCAGTTTTTATCCGGAATGCTATTATAGGTTCAATGATTAAGGTATATAAAAACAGCAATGCCATGGCCAATCCAGCTCTTTTAATAAGCAAGCCGATAAGCAGTGCAAATACAAGATAAGCACATATCTGAAGAAAATAGGCGGGCAGAAATTCCATATATGTTATAATGGCTTTGAATTCCAGCGTACCGGAGTATATGAATCCAAGCAAAAATCCCATGACAATAATAAATACTGTTGAACCGAGAGCCAGTAACAATACCAGGAAAATTTTTGAAGCAAGGAAATCCAGGCGGCTAATGCCGTTCATGATATTTTGACGCAGTGTGCCGTAAGTTATCTCATTGGTGATGGAAATAATAACATATACGGCAAGAATGAATTTCAGAAAACCCGCAACATAGGTAAGATTATGCCAGATATCAGGAAAATCATAAATGGGAATTTTTGACAAATCGATAATATTATTGATCGATTCTCCTTTAGCGGCAAGGAAGTTAAGGAATAACTTACCACTGAAAAATATCGTAATAAGGATTGCAAAATACAGGGCTGTAAGAACCCAGAATGTAGTATGTGATTTTAATTTTTTAAGTTCTATTCTTATTATGCTATTCATTTTGATCCGTTTAATATATCAAGAAACTGCTGTTCAAGGCTCTTTTTCCTTACAACAAGGTGAGTTACTATTATTCCCCGGCCAATGAGAAATTCATTCAGGTCTTTTACTGATATATTCCTGTCAAGGGTGACAATCATCGTGTCATTCTCTTTCATGAGACTAAGTTTATCGGGAAATACGGTTATCTTTTTCTCCAGTTTATCAAGGTCCTCCGAACATACCTCAACAACCAGCTGTTCTTTTGATACTTCATCAACACTCCCGTTATACAATAGTTTACCGTAATTTAATACTGCAAAATGAGTACATACCTTTTGTACTTCATCCAGCAGGTGACTGGCAAGTATAACTGTTCTGCCCTGCCCTGCAACATTTATTATCACTTCCCTGATCTCAGCTATACCCTGCGGATCGAGGCCGTTTGTAGGCTCATCAAGAACCATGACACTGGGATCACACAGTAATGCCGAAGCGACTGCCAGCCGTTGTTTCATACCCAGCGAATAGGTCCTGTAGCAATAGTCCTTTCGCTTAAACAGCCCAACGGTTTTCAATACATCATCTATATTATCATAACCAATCCCTTTTATATCGGTAATGATCCTTAAGTTCTCCACTGCAGTAAGATAAGGATAGAATGCAGGAGTTTCCAGTATCGCCCCTATTTTCTTCCTGTTTTCTTTTTTCGTGTAATTATGAAACCATTCATAGGTGCCTTTCGTGGGATTGATAACATCAAGGATAATCCCAAGAGTTGTGGTCTTACCACTTCCATTGGGCCCCAGAATACCAAAGACACTACCCCGGGGAATATCCAGTGAAAGATCCTTCACAGCTTCTATATTACCATAATTCTTACTGAGATTTTTAATTGAAAGCACATGTTCCAAGGTAAGCTGTTTTTTATATGAATATTATTTCTGAAAAATATCTTATATATGACAGTCTGCAAAAGTGGTAATAAAATATTACAATTTTAAATCTATTTTATTTTTCAACTCCATGAATTTCTTAAAATCGATACTTCCCTTCACGTCAAGTAATATTAGTTTCTCCTTATTATCTACAATTGCTGCAAAGCCTGCTGTCCTGCCTTTTTTATCTCTCTTATAGAGATTCACTTTATTGCCGTTTTCATTTATTACCATCAGCTCCTCATATTTCTCTTTCTTCAGATTTGTCATTAGTTGAGTTATCTGTTCAGAACCGATAATCTTATTCTCCTTTTCATAGATTAACACTGCTATCTTCTCAATATCTTTTAAGATATCTTCAAATTCGGGTGAATTTTCCGTATTAAGCATTTTTAGCGTGCTACTGTAAAAGAATACATTCTGATCCTCCTTATAAACCTTTCTGAATTTTTCAATGCTCCTGCTCTGGGAAAATATAAAAATATGAATAGCAAATAAAAACAATAAAATAAGGGTTCTTTTCATGGTTATAGGTTTAAATAAAAAATATCTGATATATCACTCTGTTAAAGACGATTTATTTTAAGAAACATTACATAATACTTTAAATTCTCTTAAATCTTATATAATTTTAAAGAATCAAATGCTAAGATGAATATTAGATACACAAAAAACAAATTTACCGGATATTAAGGCAACTTTATTGAAATAAATACGTCCTTATATATAATGAAAAATAAACATATTTTCAAAATGAAGATTCGTTATCATTTTTTTATTCCGGTAATTTTTTTCCTGTTATCATTCAGCTGTGAAAGACAAGAGGAAAGTACTGAGGATATTCCTGAAGAGCAGATAGTTGGAGAGTGGGGCTGGATAGAATCAGTATACTATTCCACAATATCAGGGAAGCCCTATATATTAAATCCTGATACTGTTGGTCACTCGATGAAATATATATATTCATTTGATGGTTCTTTCAGGGTATACAGAAATAATAAGCTTGAAGCCTCAGGTGTATACTGGTTCGAAACTCCGGAACATTCTGATGAAGAAGGCCGGAATTTAAGATTGATCACACAGCAGGGTGATTATATCAAATCCATTAAATTTCAGCTTGAAGGTGACTCCCTGATACTGGATAATACTGAATCGGATGGTTCAAAAAGAATATTTATAAGGATAAAATAAGAAGTCACGGAAGGAACAATTTCTCTGGTTGCATGAATATTTGCAGTCTGCAGTTTGTAATCAGATATCTTTAATGGTTGCGTCCAATACTTCCTGAAGCATCTCCATCGGAGGTTCCTTAACAAAACCATGTTCAACCAGTCCGTGAGTAAGCTTCCTTGCACGGTAAATATCTTCCTTTGCTTTTGCGTATGCCTGCTCTCTGGTAACTGATATTCCTGCAACACCATCTTTTATTGCCTGCATTGCAACATCAGCTGCTTCTTCAATAAACGCATCCGTTTCATCCATTTTCGAGATTATGTCCCTGGTGTTAATACCTCTCCGTTCAGCGAAATCTGCCAGTGAATGTGCAGCTGTTATAGCCATTTGATCCGTTATTTTCCTGGCCCTTACCATGAGAGCTCCTTTCAGGATGCCCGGGAAGCCGAGTGAATTATTCACCTGGTTAGGAAAATCTCCCCTGCCGGTAGCTACAATAAATGCACCTGCCTCAATTGCAGCATACGGATATATTTCAGGTATGGGATTTGCGCATGCGAATACGATTGCCTTATCTGCCATGCTGCTTATCCAGTCTGGTTTTATAACATCAGGACCCGGCTTTGACAAAGCAATAAGGACATCAGCCCCTTTCATTGAAACTTCAAAATCATTCACTTTAGCAGGATTAGTACTTTCACATAATTCCCATTTGCGATAAAATCGCGGGTCAGCCTTAAGATCATCTCTCCCCCGGTGAAGTGAACCTTTAGTATCAAATAATATCATGTTTGAAGGATCAGCTCCGTCAGTTATAAGAAGCCTGGCTATTGTAGTGTTTGAAGCACCGGCACCCAGCATGGTAATTCTGACATCTTTAATATCCTTACCTGCCAGTTTAAGTGCATTTATGAGCCCGGCAACAGTAACACATGCCGTGCCCTGTGCATCATCGTGCCATACTGGAATAATACATTCTTCACGAAGAGTATCAAGAACCTTAAAACAGTTGGGTTGTGATATATCTTCAAGATTAACAGCGCCAAAGCTATGTTGAACCATTTTTACGAATTGGATGATCCTGTCAGGGTCATTATTGCCCTTTTCATCTTTGCTGTCAATACATAAGGCAATTGCATCAATACCTCCCAGATACTTCATCAGAAATGCTTTGCCTTCCATAACACCCAACCCGCCCGGAGGAGTGCAATCGCCGTCACCCAGAACGCGTGTTGAATCACTGACAACAGCCACCAGATTGCCTCTGTTGGAAAGATCATATGAAACATCGTTATTGTCCCTTATATCCGTGGAAATCCTGGAGACACCCGGAGTATACCAGACATTAAACCAGTTAAATCCCAGTACCGGGGCTTTAGGGATAGTCTGTATCTTCCCTCCATAGAATTTATGTGCCCTGTAGGCCAGCTTTTTTAAAAACAAAGTCTTTGCTCTTGCTACCTGCTCCTGTGTAAAGTCCTCCGGGAAAACCTCATCAAGATTGCCGAGATCCAGGTCAATTTGTTTGGTAGATTTAACCATAAAAATTAAAATAGTTTGTTCATCTCTTCCTTAAGAAAATTTATTGCCTCTCTGACAGGTACTTTTTCCTGATCCATTAAAGATTCAAGAATTGCCTTACTCAGATTCATTGCCGGTGTGTCGCCTTTAACTTTTTCCGAAATGATATTAATATGCTTTATTATATTGGCCTTTGCATTTTTAACCACTTCCCATGCATTTTGCGTTACATAAAGTTGCTGTGATAGATTATGTTCCCATTCTGTCCTTATGGTATTTAATAACTCAGCCTGTAATACCTTACTGGAATAACCAGGCTTATTAGTACGGATAAGCAGGTTCTCAGGCGATATCCGCTCCAGGTATATAATAATCCTCTCATAAGCCTGTAAACGCAAAGGTGTTATTAAATCCTGATTTTTCATTAATAACTGCTGATTCCTTTTTTTATCCTCGTTTTCAAAATATTTCTTCAGGAAATAATATACGGTTATAAAAACGATGATAGAGGGTAGTGTATATTTTATTATTTCAAGAATGTCTTCCATTGTGTAAAAATCTCTGATAATTATGCAATACAATATTAAATATTTTCTGATTAAAAAGACTATTTTTACGCGGACAAAAAAACATAATATAACAAACAGGCTCTATAACAAATTCATAATCAATTATGGAAAGTATATCAACAAGAATTGCAACTCTTTCGCCATCAGCCACCATGGCAATGAATCAGAAAGGCAAAGATCTTAAAGCCAAAGGAATTGACGTGATTAACCTGAGTGTGGGTGAACCTGATTTTAACACACCGGATCATATTAAGGAAGCTGCAAAAAAAGCTATTGACAATAATTTTTCATTTTATCCTCCGGCTCAGGGTTTTCCTGATTTGAGAGAAGCTATATCCAATAAATTCAAAAGGGAAAATAACCTGGATTTTACACCGGAACAAATAGTTGTATCAGCAGGTGCAAAAAACTCACTTGCAAATGTTATACTTTCATTAATTGACAAAGGAGATGAAGTTATTGTCCCTTCGCCTTACTGGGTTACTTATGTTGAACAGGTGAAGCTTGCAGAAGGTAAAAATGTAGTAATAAAAGGCACTATTGACAATGACTTTAAGGTCACTGCCGATCAGATAGAACAGGCAATTACAGAGAAAACCAAGGCGCTATTATTATGTTCTCCTTCAAATCCGACAGGATCAGTATATAACAGAAGCGAGCTCGAATCAATAGCCGGAATGCTTGAAAAGCATAAGAATGTTTTTGTTGTAACCGATGAAATATATGAGCATATCAATTTTATTGGCAAACATGAGAGTCTGGCACAATTTGACTCTTTAAGGGACCGCATAGTTGTTGTAAACGGGGTATCAAAAGCATATGCGATGACAGGCTGGAGGATTGGGTACATAGGAGCTCCTTTATGGATGGCCAAAGCCTGCATCAAGCTGCAGGGACAAATCTTAACCGGTCCCACCACTTTTGCACAGAAGGCAGCAGTAACCGCTTTAAATTCGAACCAGGACTGTGTTAAGGAAATGAATAAAGCATTTCAAAGGAGAAGGGATCTGATAATTGAATTATTAAAGAGTGTTGATGGAATGAAAACCAGCGTACCGGACGGAGCTTTTTATGTGTTCCCTGATATTAGTTCATATTTTGGGAAATCCTATGGTGACAGGAAAATAGAGAACTCTACTGATTTTTGCATGTACCTGCTGGAAATCGCACATATTGCAACAGTTCCGGGTGAAGCCTTCGGTGAGCCGTCATGTTTCAGAATTTCTTATGCCACATCGGATGAAAATATTTCAAGGGCTATTGACAGGATGAAAAGCGCCCTCAATGAACTGGTTTAACATAATGAGTAATATCATCATTACCTGATAACTAAAATCATCTGCTTTTAATTGAACCGGCCCGATTCATTTACTAATTTTATATATTATATCCGCAGGAAATAATGCTTCACCGGATTTATATAAAATATATTTTTACAATGAGAGTTTTATCATTAAACGGGCTGAATTTTCCAAAAAGAATTGGAAATAAAACTGCCTTTCAGCAGGCACGGATGTTATCACGACTGGATTTAAGCAGAAGTAATTTTGCAAATAACAGGTTTGGTAAAACCTCCCGTTCCTTTCCGGCTAAAGTTTTTAGCTTTGAATGGTCAAACATAAGTTTTGCTATCGATAAAGCATTATCCAGGCTTACTCACGCCTGAAAATAAAATGTTCCCCGGCACAGACTTAAGTCTTTACCTGCTTAAAATATTTTATTGTTTATGATTCCTATTTTCTTGTTATGGTAATATCAATAATTTCCACCTGCATATCTTCTCTGCCGTAGCTGCGGTTCTTGTTCAGCCAGCGTTGAAAATCTTCTGATTTGAGAGACTGGGGAATACTGTAACCATCATAAATTTCTTTGTCTGTCAGCACTTCCTCTTTATTATCTTTTTGCAACCTTGGCTTATTCATCGGATCCTTCGAAAAGATAACAAATAACCTGTTCATATCCGAAAGTGTTTCAGCATACAACTGGTAAGTGTCAACAAAATTTTCTTCCTCTTCAAAATAGTTAAATTTTGGATGATCTGAAAAAAGAAAATACTCCCTGTCAGCTTTCACAGGCATGCCACTTTCATATTTACCCGGCATATTCCTGTAAGGCAACAATCTGTATGAATTATTACCATCATCAAGAAATATTGACAGGTAACCACTGACCGGACTGTTGAAATAAAAATATAAATCATCATTGTCCTTAAATTCCATTTTCCTGCAATCAACATTCAGGCAACCCACAGGAAAGGCAGTAAATTCAATCGAAGGTGTTATCAATTCCATTGCCCTGACAGTAATATCGCATTTTATTTCAGTAATCGCCGTTTTTACGCCGTTAATATATTTGTATCCCGGTACATCTGTAAATGTTTCATCTATGATCTCAAGGACTTCACCCTTTACCGAGGTATTGGCTATCATATTAAATACGGATTTGGTCTCTGCTTTCTCGCCTGTATTAAGATTTGTAAGGTAAGTTGAATTACCCTGAATGACTACCCTGCCAAATGCTTTTTCCAGTGCATTAATAGTAGCAAGTTCCCTTGCCATCTTCTCAGTTTCCATCCTGCTCTTGTCTTTTGTAAGTTCTATCTGCGCCTCACCGGAAACCCTTGCAATTTTCTGAGCCGTAACAAAATTAAACATGAGAAATAATAAAACAGATATTGACAGAATGCGTGCCATTTCTTTTTTTTCTGCTGATTAATATTTCAAATGTAATAGGATTTAACATTTTTAACAAGATTTATCTTATTATTTAGGTTCCGGATAATTACAAATAAACGAATGTTGTAGCGTTTAAATATATAATATAATTTTTTCAGTTATTTTATTTACTGGAAAAATTTATGTAGATTTCGGATAGTAAAAAGTATTTTCGATTTTATATGCCAATTTATTTTATAACATAAAAATTATTAAATATGAAAAAAGCGTTTTTTATAATCCTGATTGCCGGTATAATAATACCTACGGCGTCAATGTTTGCTCAGCAAACAAACAGAGAGCTTAAAAAAGAAATTAAAGATAAAGCGATTAAAGAGGCACGTAAGGAAGCTAAAAGGATGAAAAGAGAAGGGTGGTATGTACCCCCGGGATCCCTTCCGCTTGACAAGATCATTGAAAATGCATGGATGAAACAATATGCTGAGGACGAAAATGGAAATCCTATGTATATTACAGCCGATGGTAATGCTGTTGCCGAATCAAAAACAGCCGGTGAAATGCAGGCCATTGAGATGGGTAAACTGCAGCTTGCCGGATTAATAGAAACAAACGTATCGTCTCTGATTTCCGGTAATATCGGGAATGCTCAGCTAAGTACTGAAGATGCTGCTTCAGTTACTGAAATAGTACAATCATCCAAGAATATTATTGCCACTCAGCTGGGTTATGTAAATCCGTTCTTCAAACTGCATAAGAATATAGGCAAGGATAAGGTCGAGGTCCAGGTAAGATTGTTTTATGATGTCAAGCAATCACTTGAAATAGCCAAGAAAGTCGCCAGGGAAGAGCTTAAGGATAAGCTTAAGATGAACGAGGAGCAGCTTGAAAAACTGATGGGAATGTAAAGAATAATATCGGGGTATAATTTTTATAGATAAAGGCTAAATATGAGTCAAAGGTTAAATTATTTAAATATTCAGTATTAATACGGGAGATGAAAAAAATAATTTCTGCTTATGTATTATTGACCTTTTTCATTATAATGTCAAACTCTCAGCAGGTAAATCTCCCTTACCTGCATGTGAACGATCCGGGAAATACATACGTTGCAATTATTGGTAATGAAAATTACCAGGATTATAGGACCGATTATACTGAAAATGCATTTCGTGCCATTTATGATGCTGAAAGATTCCGGCAGCACCTGATTGAAAACCTTAATATTCCTGTTAAGAATATCTCTTTCTATACTGATGCTACCACAACGCATATTAAGTTGTACCTGTCAAAATTGATCAGGCAGTCAGAAATTGCACACAAAAATGCCGAACTGATATTTTATTTTTCAGGAAAATATGTTGAAGCAGGGCCTTCCGGCAAAATCAGCCTGTTGCCGCTTGATGTAATAGAAACGGAGCCTGCTCTTGCCGTCACAGTGAACGAGGTTTTTAAAAAGCTGGGGAGCTCGCAGGCCGGACGAATTACAATTCTTCTGGATGCATGCAGAGCAAGCATCTCAAGGAACCGGAGCCTGCTTGATGATGGTGGTAATTCAATTATTCCTGACAAGAGAGAAAAAGATACCAGGATACAGGCATATGTAACCAAAGCAAAAGAAAAAAGTGTTGAAAGTGAGATTGCTGAAATTCAACCGGACAAAGAGGCATCCGGCATACAACTGTGTAAAGAGGTTATTGAAGAAAAGCCTGTAAAAGATTACGAAGTCACTGAAAGCAAACCTGTCATCGATAGTGAACCACCTGATATTTTTATCACTTTCCCTGATTCTGATGTTTCAGGGGCAGCGATCACCGAAGACAGGGATGTGATAGTCAGGGGAAAAGCTGAAGATAAAAGTGGGATTTATGAGGTATCAGTAAACGGTGAAGAGGCTCACCTGGAAGCTGACGGTACGTTCCAGGCAAAGGTACTTCTTGCTGTCGGTGAAAATACAATTACTGTCCAGGCTCTTGATCCAAAAAGAAACATTAGCAGAAAAACACTTATAATTGAAAGAATTCCGGCTGAAAAAGGTAATACAAAAAATATCAGTGATGATGCACTGGTAAACGAGATCCTTAGTTCTTCAGCAGAGGCAAAGTATTATGCCATATTGATAGGTGTAAGCAATTATGAAGATCCTACAATCAACGATTTGGATAATCCTGTAAATGATGCCAGAAAACTATTTGAAACATTAAAAGCAGGCTATTCTTTTAATGAAAACAATATTCATTT
>CAZBUF010000228.1:0-3500 GCA_964495025.1 uncultured Bacteroidales bacterium
CAATAATATATTTTCCCCGTTTCAAGAGGGATGGGCTCTGTGATCTCATCAGGTTGTGAGATATTCATTTTTTTAATGCCCTGTTCAAATTTCACCAATCCGTTTCTTCCCTCTGCAAGTCCGGAATGCCAAACCCATACAATATCCGAAGTGTCATTAACTATAATTGAATTTTCAACCCTGATAATGTTCTTAAAAATTATAGCACATATTAAATCACTTCTTACCGAATCCCATGCCAGTGTTGGTTCTGAAGTGAGAGTATCAAAGGCTCCCTGCCCGTAATTCAAATCACCGCTTACATAAACAGAATCTCCCGGAGCAGTAGAATACCAGTAGGGAGGAATCTCTATTTCAAAACTGTTTCTGAAAATCAGATATTCATTGAACTCTGCATTCTCATCCTTGTTGCATCCGGCAAAATAAATCAGAAGCAGGAGAATTGCCGGTATTTTTAAGCATTTCATCTAAACATATATTAATTATTCAAAAACAAATTTGCAGTCCCATATTAACTATTAATCTCTCTTCCAGTTTATCATTAAAATAGCTATCAGGCTGGCCCAGGTAGTTAAAATTATATCTTTTCAGTTCGTAATGGTAAGACAGGTACCTGATGCCTAAACTAATTGATTTGTTCATATCAAGAAAAAATCTAGTGCCGGCAAATGGCTGAAAGGCAACCTCTCCATTATTAAAAGCAAAAGCAAAAGTGCACCCTGCAAATGTGGAAAATCTTCTGATGTAAGGCCTGGTAAAAAATAATAATACTGAAGGGCCTGCAAAGCCGGTTACATATATACTGTCAAAATTCTCTTCGATACCCGGCAATGTTTCATATTTTACTGTTTCTCTTGAAGTGGCCAGGGAAGCTTCAATACCTGCTGCAACCCTTTTAAAATTACCCGTTTTCAGCAACCTGTAGTATGATAGCCCGAGGAACCAGTTTGCCTCCGGCCTAACAGGCCAGGCTATTTTCAAGCCAAGGTTATTGTCAGGAAGGTAAGGAACAGTGTCAGCATAATTCATTCTGAATCTCATAAGTTCCCCTGAATAATCCGCAAATTTCAGTTTATGCTCCTGTGATTTATAGCCAACCTTAGAAAATTTCATATAGATGCTGTCCTCAGGATCTTCAGTAACAATCTCGGATTTAAACATTCCCAGGTAAAGACAATTCCAATAATCCTCATCATCATAATAGCAATTTAATGTTTTAACATTATGTATAACATCATTATGTGAAATTGAAACATCAACATCTTCCAGAGGCACATTTGCTATAAAAATCCTGCCTTTCAATAAAATCTTATACTTTGGGATCAATCTGACCTTTAATGAAACAGGATCTTTAACAGGAAAATAAAAAAAAGTAGTATCAAAATATTTATAGTCATCATTATGAAATTCCAGGTTTATCTTCTTACCCGTATATTTTTCAAAAAAAGGCAGATTAATCCTGAAAATACCATCATAATTGCAATATAAGGAATCTTTGAACTCATTTATCCTGGTAAGGATCTTCACGCTGTCAACAGGTTCATTAAATATGTTCAATACCTGGCCATCAATAAAGTGTTTTGAGGTTGTATCATCAGAATAGTAAAAGGAAAGCCTATCGTCCGGGTTATAATTAAAACTCAGATGTAATCCATTATCCTGTCCGGTAATCTGTATCAGTTGGATAAATAGAATTATCAATAGCGAAAACCTTATCATATAAAAATAGTTAACCTTATTCCGAATCAAATTTCTTATTTAAAATACGAATTTTTTTCCGGTTCTATAAAAGAACCGTATAAATTTTCAATTATATTTCAATTCTTTTTTAACAATGAGCATTAACTAAACAGGGTTTCATTCCTTAAATAACTGTATATCTGATCATAATACGCTCTATTGATATAGTTGAAAATATTTATTAAATTGGTAAATATTCAGGCTTGCAAGTTAAATCCTATAAATAAATATTCACTAAATTAGAAATTTTCAATTTTATAATATAAAATAGTTTTTAATTAATGTGTTAATTCTTAATGACAATGAGCTGATAAATAATCAAATGAAACATCTGAAATAACTATGAAAAATGCCAGGCCAAAGGAGAAAAAGGATGAAATATTAAGACAATACAAGGAAATAAAAGATGCTTATAAGATATTAAAAGAAAGCAGGGAAAAATACGAGGCCCTGGTTGATAATCTTAATGAAGAGTATATATTCTTTTCCAGGAACAAGGAAGGCAAGTTAATATTTGTGTCTCCTTCTGTGAAGAACATTCTGGGATATAAGGCAATTGAATTTATAAATCTAAAGGATAAATTATATACTGATAATCCGGTTAACGAGAAAGCTAAAGAACATGAGAATACCTCGTTAAAAGGTGAAAAGCAACCAAATTTTCAAATTGAACTCAATGCAAAAAACGGCTTGCCTCATATCTTTGAAGTTTCTGAAGTGCCTGTTTATGATAACAACAACACCCTGACTTCAGTTGAAGGTCTTGCGCGAGATATTACTAATCATAAAAAGGCTGAAGATTTATTAAAAGAAAATGAAGAAAAGTATAAATTATTATTTAACAAAGCCTACGATTTTATTTTTCTATTTGAGATCTCAGAAGATTTTAAGCCTGGCAAATTCCTGGAAGTAAATGATTATACCAAAAAGAAACTTGGCTATTCCGAGGAGGAATTGTTAAAAATGTCTCCTGCCGACCTGATAGCTGAGGGATTCAGTAATGTTACCGGTGAAGAGCCGCTTACAAGCAATTTAAAATTCGAGAGCAGTTGGATGGCAAAAAATGGCAGCATGATAAATGTTGAAATAAACAGCCATAATTTTAAAATTCAAAATAAAAGCGTGGCTATTGCCATTGCAAGAGATATTACTGAACGAAAACAGGTTGAAGAAGAAATTCGTTATATTAATGAAGAACTGATTAACCAGAAAGAAAATCTGGAAGCATTGATAGATAACCTGACTCAAACTCAGGAACAGCTCGTACAGTCGGAAAAAATGGCTGCACTGGGCCAGTTGATAGCCGGGATTGCACATGAAATAAATACTCCTTTGGGAGCAATTAAAGCATCCATAGGCAATTTAAACGATTCGCTGAATAAAGCCCTGAATGAATTACCGGCATTTGTTACAGAAAGCACTCCTGAAGATTTGGGAACATTCACTAAAGTCCTTGCCCTGGCCAATAATGAGGTGCCGAATATCCCTTCAAGGGAAAAAAGAAGGTTCAGAAAAGAGATTGCAAAAACTTTAACCGATGCAAATATCGATTCTGCTGATATCATTGCCGATATTTTAATATATCTGCACATATTTGAGAAATACCATGAACTGGTTGAATTACTGAAAAATAAAAAATCATTTGAAATAATAAAGATAGCCAGGGATTTTGCTTCAATCCAGAAAAACACATATACAATATTATTAGCTGTTGAAAAAGCGACCAAGGTGGTATTTGCTCTAAAAAAATATGTCCATCG
>CAZBUF010000229.1:0-16448 GCA_964495025.1 uncultured Bacteroidales bacterium
GCAATCCAGAAATTCGTGATAGATAACCTCAGCAACTGGTACGTGAGGCTCAACAGGAAAAGATACTGGGGTGGTGAGTTCTCGGAAGATAAATTATCAGCTTACCAGACACTGTACACCTGTCTTGAGACCGTTGCCAGGCTCGCATCGCCCGTTGCCCCCTTTTATATGGATAAGCTTTACAGGGACCTTACATCGGTTTATGAAAAAATTCCTGCAGGATCAGTGCACCTGGTGGATTTTCCCGTATGGGATAAGGATTATATTGATAAAAACCTGGAAGAAAGGATGGATATCGCGCAAAAAGTATCTTCAATGATACTCGGACTGAGAAGAAAAGTAAATATCAAAGTGAGGCAGCCTCTGAGCAGGATCATGGTCCCTCTGATCGACAGGGGTTTTAAGGAAAAGTTCGAAGCCGTCAGCCCTCTTATCCTCTCTGAAGTGAATGTTAAAGAAGTGGAATATATTAAGGATACTTCCGGCATCCTCGTCAGGAAGATCAGGCCCGACTTTAAAGCCCTGGGTCCCAGATACGGCAGGCTGATGAAGCAGATTGCAGGGGCAATAAGCCAGTTCAGTCAGAAAGATATTGCCAATCTGGAGTCACAAAAACAGTACCGTATAATTATTGAAGGACAGGAAATTATACTTACACCTGATGATGTGGAAATATCTTCAGAAGATATACCGGGATGGCTTGTTGCCAATGAGGGTAAGCTTACCGTCGCCCTTGATATTAATATCACTGAAGAACTGAGGCAGGAGGGCATTGCAAGGGAGATCATCAACAGGATACAGAACATGAGAAAGGATAACGGCTACGATGTTACCGATAAGATCAATATAAAAATTAAAAAGCACGATGCTGTTAATTCTGCTATTAATAATTTTAATAAGTATATAGGATCACAAACATTGGCAAAAACAATCGACCTTGTTGATAATATAGATGCAGAAAATGCCAAACTTATTGATATAGAAGACGATATGCATATTTACGTTGCTATTGATAAGATTTGAACTAATAAGTGTTGCATGTTGTTTTTTTTCTTATATTTATATACCTAAAAATTTCAGCTATGGGAGAAAAGACAAGATATTCGGACGTGGAACTGGAGGAATTCAAACAAATAATTTTATACAAGCTTGACAAAGCAAGAAAAGATTATGAGCTGTTGAAAAGTGCTGTTACGCAAAGTGAAAGTAACGATACTCAGGATACATCCCCCACATTTAAGGTGCTTGAAGAAGGGGCATCAACATTATCAAAAGAAGAATCAGGAAAGCTTGCTCAGCGGCAGCAAAAGTTCATACAGCATTTACAGGCTGCACTGGTAAGGATTGAAAACAAGACCTATGGTGTATGCCGCGAAACAGGTAAGCTGATATCAAAGGACCGTCTGCGGGCTGTTCCCCATGCAACCCTTTCTATCGACGCCAAACAGAAACAGCGATAGATCTACTATGTCAATAACAAAAAAGTCTCTGATAATAATTTTCTCTGTTCTTTTAGTCGATCAGGTTTTAAAAATACTTGTAAAAACTCATATGACTATGGGTGAAAGCAGTCTTTATGGCTGGGAGTGGTGGAACATCAAATGGTTCCAGATCAAGTTCATTGAGAATCCCGGCATGGCTTTTGGCATTGACATACCGGGAAGGTTCGGCAAGGTCGCACTGACTCTGGTAAGGATAGTTGCCGTGTTCGGTATTGGCTGGTACCTGAGTACATTAATTAATAAAAAAGCTCATGCAGGATTGATAATCTGTTTGTCATTGATCCTGGCAGGAGCTATCGGCAATATTATTGACAGTGTATTCTATGGGTTAATATTCAGCGAGAGCACTTATTCCACGGTTGCGCAAATGTTCCCTGAAGGCGGAGGATATGCGGGACTTCTTCATGGCAGAGTGGTAGATATGCTATATTTTCCTGTTATTGAAGGCCATTTCCCCACATGGCTACCCTTTTGGGGCGGGCAGTCGTTTGTCTTCTTCAGGCCCATATTTAATGTCTCCGACTCTTCAATATCCGTTGGAGTAATTACTATCCTTTTTTTCCAGAGAAGATTTTTTAAGGAAGGCTAATTCGAACCTCCCGAAGTTTTAAACGAGCCGGGGATCCTGATCTCCCTTGGTGAATTACATAATACCGGCAGATCTGACTTATTCAGCACCATATGGGCCGTATTACCAAGAATCAAGTTAATGCCCGACGACTGTTCGGTCATAATTGATATCAAATCGGCATGTACTGAATTCGCATAATTTACTATCAGGTCGGCAGCATTATCCCCGAAAACCTCATTTACCGTGTTTTCGACCTTATCATGCAGATATCCGCTTACCTGCATGCAATAAGCCTTTAGCCTTTCCTTTGTTTTTTTATTAGTGGATGTATGTATTGCTACAATGCTTATCTTTGCACCAAAAAACTGCGCCATTTCAGCAGTAAAAGGCACTTTCTGCCTCGAATCCTCCTTTATATCTATTGGCAGCACTATCTTAGTTATAGATTCCGGGCACTTCTTCCTTACCGTTATTACAGGCCTTCGTGTTGCACTAACGATCTTATATGTGTTACTGCCAATAAAAAATTCCTCAAACCCTGAAGCACCATGAGTTGTGGTAATAATCAATGAATCCCTGTATGACTGGGCCTGGCTTACAATCTCCCTGTAAATCTTACCCCTTTTAATAATATACCTTAGTTTGGAGTCGTTTTTCATCTTCGGTTCATACTCCTCAATAATCTTTTGAAAATTCCTTTCGGCATATTCTTTCTCGGCAGTTACCGAACTCGGATAGTAGTCGGAGCTCTTACGCAGCACATATGCCAGCTGTATGTTCGCATAGCTTTTATTGGCAAATAGCATTGCAAGCTTTAATCCGTTTAACGATGACTCGGAAAAATCAATAGGAATAATGATATTTTTAAATTCCATGGCTTAGATTATTAATTTCCTGATAAAGCAAATGTCTGATTAAATATAATGAAATTTATTGATTCATTGAACAATAAAATTATACTGTAACTAAATATTTACAAATTTCTTATTTTCATTTTTAATTAAAGTGCTATTTTTAGAACCCGGAAATTATTCCCGGACATTAATAATATATTTATATAAGATATGAGAAATAAAACATACCCCATTTTTCTTGCATTTCTGTGCATGGGATTTGGTGATGCCGTGGGCCCTTTTGTGGGGCTGGCAAAAGATACTTTCGAATTATCAAATTTTGTGTCAGGTTTTATTGCTTTCGCAGGATTTATAATGTTCGGCATATTGTCTATACCCATGGGTATCTACCAGGACAAAAAGGGAAAGAAGTTTGTTCTGATGCTCGGGCTTATTATTGCACTGGCAGGATTGTTATTGCCGGTGATTAGTAAACTTAATAATTTCAACATTTTCCTTGTTACTGTACTGTTATTAGGAGGTGGAACAGCTATACTGCAGGTTGCCGGCAATCCCCTGATGCGCGATGTGTCACCTGAAGGCAAATTTTCAAAGAATTTAACCCTGGCCCAGTTTATTAAAGTAATAGGCTCATTATCGGGGCCACTGTTGCCGGTAGCAGCATTGCTGTGGTTTAAAAAAGACTGGCAGATAATATTTCCTGTCTATGTTATCGCACTGTTAATTACAATAATACTTATAGGGCTGACAAAGATCAAAGAAAAAAAAGAACAGGATACGCATCCTGCTACTTTTAAATCCTGTTTCTCGTTGCTCTCTGATAAGTATGTATTAATGGCAGTAATTGCAATATTTTTATATGTAGGCTCTGAGATATGTATGAGTTCTTTTCTCCCTGAATACCTGAAAACTTATTTTGGCTTAGGTATTGAAGAAATACTGCCAAAAATAGGGATCAATACAGAAACACTGAAACTGGCAGGAGTAAGCACTAAAACCTTAGGTATTCTGGGTACAGGTTTTTTCTTTGTAGGTTTGCTTATAGGAAGGTTTTCAGGCTCCATGATACTAAACTGGGTGTCAGCAAAATCATTTTTAATAATTACTTCACTATTGTCAGTTTTAGGTTTGCTTGGCTTGTTTGTTATTAACAGTGAAGTAGCAGCTTTTATCTGCATAGTAGTTATCGGGTTCGGCTTTGGAAATATCTTTCCACTGATATTCTCAATAACTGTTGACAAAATGCCTCAAAGGACCAACGAGCTTTCGGGCCTTATGATCACAGCTGTTGCAGGCGGGGCGATCATCCCTCTCCTCTTCGGTGCAGTAGCAGACAAGTTTTCAGTGATGGCAGGCTTTCTTATACCTGTTGCCTGCATTGTATATATAACTTACTTATCCGTACTTAGTCTAAAGAAATAATATATTATTTTCGCAGGTTAGAAATGGATCTTAATAACGATAAAAGAATTGTAATGACTCTTGATGCCGGAGGAACAAACTTTGTTTTCTCCGCTATGCAGGCAAACAATGAGATCATCCCTCCTATAACTCTGGCTTCAAATGCTCATGATCTTGATGCGTGCCTCTCAACAATAGTTAAAGGGTTTACAGAAGTGAAAAACAAGCTTTCATCAGATCCTGTTGCAATAAGCTTTGCTTTTCCCGGACCGGCAGATTACCCTGCGGGCATAATAGGCGATCTTCCCAATCTGCCTGCATTCAGGGGTGGCATTGCTTTAGGCCCTATGCTGGAAGAAAAGTTTGATATCCCTGTGTTCATAAATAATGACGGCGATCTTTTTGTATATGGTGAAGCAATAGCAGGTTTTCTTCCCTATGTAAATATGCGCCTTAAAGAATCAGGAAGTTCAAAGCAGTATAAAAATCTGTTTGGCATTACCCTTGGCACCGGTTTTGGAGCGGGTATTGTCAGGGAAAGCAGGCTTTTCAGGGGAGACAATGCAGTGGCCGGAGAGATATGGCTTATGCGCAATAAGAAATACCCTCAGGCATATGCCGAAGAAGGAGCCAGCATCAGGGCAGTGCAGAAGAGCTATATGAAAGAAGCAGGAATAACTTCAGGCACACCCCCTACGCCAAAAGATATATTTGAGATTGCCGCCGGTTCAGCCGAAGGCAACACAAAAGCAGCATTGTCAGCATTTCTTGAGCTGGGCGAGATTGTAGGAGATGCACTGGCAAATGCAATAACATTGATTGACGGCCTTATAGTAATAGGCGGCGGCCTGGCAGGCGCGTATCCCGTGTTCCTCCCCCGTATAACTGACGAGTTGAACGGCCATATCCTTTCGTATGAGGGTAATAAAATGAACCGCCTTGTATTTAAAGTATTTAATCTTGAAGATGATGAGCAGATGAAGATCTTCCTCAGGGGCGAACAATGTGAGGTAAATATCCCGGGAACAAACCTGAAGGTCAGTTATGATCCCCTGAAAAGGACCGGGATAGGAATATCAAAACTCGGAACAAGCAAGGCTGTAGCTGTAGGAGCATACGCGTTCGCTATAAACTCCCTTGATAATATTAACTAATGGTTTTTACACTGTATGAGAGAAGTAGTAGTTGGAATTGACATCGGCGGAACATATACAAAGTATGGATTTATTGACAGGGAAGGTAACTGCCTGAGAGAGGATTTTTTCAGGACAGACACCTATAAGGATATAGATGGTTATATTGAAAACCTTCATTCAGAGATTGAAAATACATTTCAGTCAATTAATGAGGACCTTGTTTTGAAAGGCGTTGGTATCGGCGCCCCTAACGGCAACTACCTTAAAGGTACAATTGAGGAACCCCCTAACCTTAACTGGAAAGGGATCATCCCCTTTGCAGATAAACTCAGAAAATATTATAAAGATATCCCTGTTGTCCTTACAAATGATGCCAATGCCGCGGCAGTGGGAGAAATGTTATACGGCGGGGCAAAGAATATGAAAGATTTCATTGTTGTTACTTTGGGCACAGGCGTAGGCAGCGGGATAGTAGTAAATGGGAATCTCGTTTATGGCAATGACGGATTTGCCGGTGAACTTGGCCATACTAACGTTAAGCTCATTGACCGTGATTGCGGCTGTGGCAAAAAAGGGTGCCTTGAAGCATATGCCTCGGCAACAGGTCTGAAAAGAACAGTATTTAAACTGCTGGCAGAAAGAATAACTGACAGTGAACTCAGAAAGGTCAGCTTTAACGACCTTTCAGGAAAAATGATCTCAGAGGCCGCAAAGAAAGGAGATGCCATAGCACTTGAAGCATTCGAATATACGGGAAGGATCCTGGGACTGAAACTGGCAGATATCGTGGCCATTACCAGCCCTGAGGCTATATTTCTGCTGGGAGGACTGAGCTCAGCAAAAGAACTTATAATAGAACCTACAAGAAAATACCTTGAGGAAAGCCTGTTCCCCATATTCAGAAATAAAATCAAATTGCTGCTCTCATCGCTGCAGGAAAAAAACGCGGCTGTCCTTGGTGCAAGCGCCCTTGTATGGAAAGAAATGGGCTCCTGATCCCTTAATTCCTGAAAAGCCTATTTCTTTAATTGGCAGCATAAAACATATTCATATTTTACCATTAATTATATAACATAATATATTTATAGTACGTATTAATAAATAAGCAGTTTATTTTATGTAACGTGCTAAAGTCTAAAAACCGATTTTATGAAATCGTATCAAAACCTTGTTGATAAAACAATAATGATCGTTGACGACGAGGAATATAACTGGCTGCTTATGAAGGATCGCCTTGAAGATTATCAGGTTAATCTTGTCTGGGCCAGAGTTGGACAGGAGGCTATCGATATTGTACGCGCAGGCTCTAAGATAGATCTTATACTTATGGATATGAAAATGCCTTTTCTGGACGGATATGACACTACAAGGGAAATAAAGAAAATAAATGCGTCAATTCCCGTTATAGCGCAAACTGCCTTCTGCATGCCCGAAGAAAAGGAAAAGTGCTTTGAATGCGGTTGCAATGGCTATATAAGTAAGCCCATAATCCTTCATGAACTGCTCACACTTGCCAACGATATGATATAGGGACAGCTCCCTTCAAAAAAGGGGACAGTCCCTTTTTTTATTCCCTTTTTTGACTTTATGTATAAAATTTTATTGTTCATCAAGAACCATACAGCCTTAATCAAAGATAAATAACCTGTTTTATAATGTTTATTATATTTGATTCACAAAACCTAACTTAACCCTAAGAGCTATGAAACGATTTATTGTTTTTTTGATAATCGCCATACTGATTTCGTCTTTTGCCTCACGTTCAGGAAACAAAATAAAAAATACCAAAGACCAGAAAGAAGTAAATTCACCGGCATATAATTTAGCAGCGAAGTAATATCATTTTAAATACTTCCCGCTTTTTCAAATTTATAAAAAGGGACAGCTCCCTTCCTGGGGACAAAAAGGGATAGCCCCTTTTTTGTTCCTTTTTTATTCCCCTGAGATTTAATATATTTATCTTTTCTTAATCTCTTATTAACCTACTATCCGGATAATGAAAAAAATTGTAATTATTGTTGCCGGGGGCAGGGGTAAAAGGATGCAATCCGAGATCCCCAAACAGTTCCTCCCCCTCTATGGATTCCCGATATTGATGCATACGATAAAGAAATTTTTCAGGTATGATAATTCTATTTATATAATAGTCGTTCTGCCAAAAATTCAGATCAAGACATGGAATAAGTTTTGCAATGATTATAAGTTCGACTACAAACATGAAATTGTCCGGGGAGGGATCACAAGGTTTCATTCGGTAAAGAACGGCCTGGCAAAGATCAGTGGCAATGACCTGCTCATTGCAATACATGACGGCGTAAGGCCGCTTGTAAGCCTGGAAACCATAAGAGGGTGTTTCAAAAAAGCCGAAAGTGAAGGTAATGCCATACCAGTGATCGATATCCCCGAGTCAATAAGAAAAATTGAGAATGGCAAAAACCATCCTGTTGACAGGTCAAAACATAAGCTCATACAAACACCTCAGGTCTTCCACTCCGATATGCTGCTTAAAGCTTATGAGCAGGAATATGATTCAAAGTTCACTGATGATGCAAGTGTTGTTGAAAGCCTCGGATTTTCAATTAACCTTGTGGAAGGTAATAAAGAAAATATTAAAATTACTACTCCTGCTGACCTCGTAATTGCAGAGTCGTACCTGAAAAGCACACAATACTACTATATTTAATGTGAAAGGAGACTGTAATTGAGGGGGATGGCCCCCTGAAAGGAGGCTGTCCCCCCTCCTTTCCCTTTACTAATCTACCGGGATAAGATTAAACGGTATATGCAAAAGAGATTGAAATACTTCGCCCGCTTCCTGGATCACCTCATCGTCTGACTCATAATACCAGTTTACAGTGATTGCCTTTTTATCAGAGTATTTCATCTGCATATTTTTAAGAATATGAAATAGCCACTTTGAAGAGCTTGTGTTAATATAGATCAGGCTAAAGTCCAGGGTCATATCTTTTTTAAATTTGCAGGCGCACTGATTAAACAGGTTATCCAGCTCCTTATAAAAATTTGTTGGATCTTCGAGCCTTGATGTGCCGGTAACAACAATTAATCTATCACTATCATAAACGTTAACAGAAGGTGTATATACCGTTTCCTTAATAGCTGACCAGGTCATAATATTTTTTTTATGTTATAAACCTTCTATCTTTGATATTTGAAAAACAGTTAATGTGCAATTAACTTTTATTAAAAATAAAATTACTGATTCTTATTGTTTTATGCAATAATTCAAGAAGGTTATTTGTTAATCATATTCGTTTACCATAATCATGTATTAATGCATAATATTCCTGAAATTGATAAAACAGATATTTGAATTGTTTTACCGATAAATTACGATGTTTTGCCGAATATTTTTTTTCCAACTTAAAATGTAAAATTATTTTTGCCTTATTTTAACAGGGATACTTTATCATTCAGGATCTTAATGGTTATATACAATTAAATTAATTTATCATGAACATAAAAACCGGATTACTGTTAGCTGTTTTATTTATTATGAACATATGTTATTCTCAGGCTGACAGCACTTATTCCTTTACGCTGGCAGATGCCCGCAACTACGCCCTGGCACATAATTATGAAGCAATAAATGCGCAGCTGGAAATATCAAGGGCAAAGAAAAAAGTATGGGAAACAACAGCAATAGGTTTGCCACACGTTGATGGTTCACTGACTTATCAGCATATTCCAGGCGACATACCAACAATAAACTTCGGTGATATGATGATGCCGTTGTTTGAAATATTGGATTCTCTGGCACCGGGGGCATTCCCTTCATCAGGCGAAGATAACGGATCAGGAGGATCTTCAATTGCCGTCAGAGATGCAACAACATACGGAATTACCGTCTCACAACTTATATTTAACGGTGAATATATTGTAGGACTTCAGGCTGCAAAAACATTCCTTATGCTTTCAGAAAATGCACAGGAGAAAAATGAACTTGATACCAGGGAGGCAGTGTCATCATCATATTATACAATTCTGGCCCTTGAAAGAAACAAAGCAATAATAGATTCTTCTCTAATCAATTTAACCTCAACATTGAATGAATTCAGGATAATGAACCGGAACGGTTTTATTGAAGAAACAGATGTTGACCAGATAGAATTAACATTGAGAAATACACAGAATGTTGCCAGAACACTAGGCCAGCAACTGGAATTATCCTATCGGCTGTTTAAGATACTTCTGGGCATTGACCTTGGAGCCACTATTAACCTTACACAGGATATTGAGGAATTCCTTATCCCGATAAATGTCAATAGCCCTGTTTTTAATGATTTTAATATTGCAGAAAATATAGACTACAAGATGGTACAAACACAGGAAAAAATATCAGAATTAAGCCTTAGAAGAGAACGCAGCAAATATCTTCCATTAGTATCTGCTTTTTATTCATATACTGATATAACTAACAAATCTGATTTTGATTTTACCATTAACCATATTGTAGGGGTGAACGTCAGCTTCCCGATATTTACAAGCTGGCAGCGAAATTCGCAAATTCAGCAGGCGAAGATCCAGTTTGAACAGCAGAAAAACATGACGACCTTTGCCGAAGAAAATATTAAGCTGCAGCTGCAGCAAGCCGAATATGATTTTAAGCAGTCAATTGAAAAATTTAATAATGAGCAGTTCAATATTGAGCTGTCAAAAAAGATATATGGCAAAACAATAATTAAACATAAAGAAGGTATTGCTTCAAGCCTTGATCTGACTCAGGCACACAACCAGTATCTGACGAGCAGTTCAAATTATATGAATTCTATCCTTGAATTGCTGAGCTCAAAACTTAATTATGATAAAATATTGAATAATCTTTAATAACATTCAAAAACTGTAAAAATGAAAATAAATTTAATACCCGGGTTAATAATATTATTAGTATCGTGCAATACCAATAATCCTGATACAATAAGAAAAAATATTATCAGCAAGAAAGAGCAGGCTGCCAAAATAAATAAAAGTATTAAAAAACTTGAAGGAAAACTTCATAAAGACTCAACAAGTACACGCTTTCATATCCCCGTTAATACAAAGAAGGTCAGGTATGAGCCTTTTCGCCATTATATCGAGGTCCAGGGAAATATCGGGACCGTTGAAGACGCCTTTATAAGCCCTGAATCAGGAGGGCAGATAAAGAAAGTACATGTTTACGAAGGAGAAAAGGTCAGCAAAGGGCAACTTCTGGTATCATTAAATACTGATGTTACAGAAAGCACCATACAGGAAGTTAAGACGGGCCTTGAGCTGGCAAAAAAGCTGTTCGACAAGCAAAAATCACTGTGGGAGCAGCAGATCGGCTCTGAAATGCAGTACCTGGAAGCTAAAAATGTATATGAGCAGGCTGAAGCAAGATTGAACACGCTGCAGGCTCAGCTTGAAATGTCGAATATAAAAGCTCCGTTCAGCGGAATTATTGATAAGATATTTCAGAAAGAAGGAGAACTCGCTGTCCCCGGATACAGAATACTACAACTGGTTAACCTCAGCAAAATGAAAATTCAGGCTGAAGTATCAGAAATATACCTGCCTTATATCAAAAAAGGCAAGCTAATTGATGTCAGTGTCCCTACTTATCCTGATTTGAAACTAAGCGTTCCTGTTCACAGGACAGGTAATGTTGTGAATCCTGCCAACAGAACATTTGAGGTCGAGGTAAGGACCGACAATCCATATAACAATCTTAAACCCAACATGCTGGCAGTTCTTAAGATAAATGATAAGACCATAGATTCGGCAATAATTGTCCCTTCAAATATTATTAAAAAGGATATTGTTAAAACAGAGAAAGGTGATTTCAAAGAGTTCCTGTTTATTGCTGAAGAAGATAATAACAGGATCATTGCAAGGAAAGTTTATGTTGTAACAGGTGAAACATATAATAATAAAACGGTGATCACCGGCGGGCTTAAACCTGGCCAGCAGGTTATTGTTGAAGGTTACAATACAGTATCTACGGGCACCGAAGTAAAATTTCTCAATGTTGTAAATAATTAAATTCAAATAAGTAATGACTCCAGATAGTGAAGTAAAGAAACTGAATGAAAAGGTAATCCGGGAATTTAAACTTACATCCCTGGCTTTAAAAAATAAAACATCTGTATTCCTTCTATTTCTGATAATTATTGGTTTTGGCCTGTATTCGTACAGGGACATGCCAAAAGAACTGTTCCCTGATATTGCCCTGCCCTGGATAATGGTACAGACAATTTATCCGGGGAACCCCCCTATTGATATAGAAAATCTCATAACCCGGCCAATTGAAAAAGAGATAGAGCCTATAAAAGGGATAAGTAATATTACTTCAACATCAACCCAGGATATGGCCTTCATCCTGGTTGAGTTTAATCCTGATGTGGATATAAAAACTGCTGAAGATGAGGTAAAGAAAGCCGTGGACAATGCTAAATCGGACCTGCCGAATGACCTGGACAGGGACCCTATAGTAGCTGATATTGATTTTTCTGAATTCCCTATATTGAACATTAACCTCTCAGGTGATTATAGTACTACTGAACTGAAAAAATATGCCGAAATACTACAGGAAAGGGTAGAAACAGTGTCTGAGATCTCAAAAGCAGATATTACAGGAATAAGCGAGAGGGAGATCCAGATAAATGTTGACCTGCTTAAGCTTGAGGCTTTTCAGCTTAGCTTTAATGACATAACCAATGCCATAGCGTATGAGAATATGTCGATATCCGGTGGTGAGGTGAAACTGGAAGGTACACGCAGATCAATAAGGACAGTAGGAGAATTTACAAATATGAAGCAGATTGAAGATATCGTAGTAAAAAGGGACCAGGGTAACATTGTGTATCTCCGTGACCTTGCCGATGTTGTGGATGCCTATGAAGACCCTTCAAGTTATACAAGGCTTAACGGCCAATCTGTTGTTTCAGTGCAGGTAGTTAAAAAAGGTGGGGAAAATCTGCTTACCGCTACAAAGAAGATCAAGGATATCCTGGCAGATATTGAACAGGAAAATATCTTCCCTGACGATCTGAATATCACTATCACAAACGACCAGTCGGAATTCGTGGAAAAACAGCTGCACAGCCTTGAAAACAATATGATCATGAGTATGATCTTCGTTATAGTTGTACTGTTCCTGTTCCTGGGCACAAGAAATGCTCTTTTCGTGGGACTGGCGATACCATTATCCATGTTCCTGTCATTCATAGTTCTTAACCTTATTCATTACCAGGTAAATATGATCGTTCTGTTTGGCCTTATACTGGCTCTTGGTATGCTGGTTGACAATGCTATTGTTGTTGTTGAAAATATTTACCGGTTCGTTGATCAGGGTTATTCCAAATTCCAGGCAGCAAAACAGGCTGTAGGTGAGATAGCAATGCCTATTATCGTATCCACGGCAACAACCCTTGCCGCGTTTCTTCCCCTGGCATTCTGGAAGGACATTGTAGGTGAATTCATGAAATATCTGCCCATTACCCTGATAATAGTATTATCATCATCTTTGTTTGTTGCCCTGGTGATTATTCCGGTCTTTTCCTCCTCATTCATAAAAACCGATGAACAGCTATCAGGTGTAAACAAGAAGAAATCACTGAAGATCGCAGCTATAATGATCGGACTGGCAGCATTATTTTACCTTTTCAGGGTCTATGTGCTTGCTAACCTGCTGGTATTTGCAATGGCTATTACACTCCTTAATATGTACCTCTTCTCCAGGGTCGGAAAATGGTTTAAAAATATCTTCCTTGCTAAACTGGAAAGTGCATATGACAAATTTCTCAGGTTCGCTCTCAGGGGTTATAACCCTGTATTGTTTCTGACAGGGACTTTCCTTCTCCTGTTTCTGACCGTTATGTTTTTCTTTGCCAGTAAGCCAAACATATTGTTCTTCTCCAATAACGACCCTGATTATATAAACATTCTTGCGGAACTACCTGTAGGAACAGATATTGATGAGACAGAGAGATTTTCCCTGATATTTGAAAAAGATATTGATGCTATTGTCAAACCTTATGATTACATCATCGAATCGAAGCTGATAAATGTCGGTGAAGGTGCAGTGCTTGAAAATGACATGGATTTCTTTGCAAACAGGGATAATAAATGCCTGATGACGATTTCCTTTGTCGACTATGATCAAAGAAAAAAAGTAAATACTGCAAATATAATGAAAACGCTATCTGATTCTCTGACAAATAAATATGCCGGAATTCAGGTAGTCTTTGAAAAAAACAGCATGGGTCCTCCCACAGGAGCCGCAATAAATGTTGAAGTTGCCGGCAAAGAGTATGGAAAGCTGATTACCGTAGCAGATACTATTATGCAACTCATAGAAAATGAAAGAATAGAAGGTATTGAAGGATTACAGATGGATCTGGATATAGGTATGCCGGAAATGATCGTCACTATTAACCGTGATAAGGCAAGAAGACTTGAAATGTCAACAGCACAGATCGCCAGTACAATAAGAACGGCGCTGTTTGGCCTGGAGATCTCCGATTTTAAGGTCGGCGAGGAAGAATATCCTATTCAGCTAAGGTCACAGGATAAATTTAAAAATGATATTTCAGCGCTGATGAACCAGAAAATCGTATTCATGAATAACCAGGGTAAATGGTTAAGCATACCTATCTCGGCAGTTGCTGACTTTGAGTACGGTTCTACATACGGAGCGGTAAAAAGAAAAGACCTTGAAAGGGTGATCACAGTGTATTCGAATGTTATAGAAGGCTTTAATGCAAATAACATTAACGAACAGATAAAAACGACACTTGCCGGTTATGATATACCTAACGGATATAGTTACAAATTTACCGGTGAACAGGAAGATATGCAGGAATCGATGGCATTTCTGAGCAATGCATTTCTTATTGCACTTGCATTGATGATGTTAATTCTTGTTACTCAGTTCAATTCCATCGTCAGACCTTTCATTATCCTTGCAAGTATATTATTCAGTACTATCGGAGTCTTTGGCGGGCTTGCCACCTTTAAAATGGATTTCGTTGTTACAATGACAGGAATAGGTATTGTTGCCCTTGCCGGAGTAGTTGTTAATAATGCTATTGTACTTATTGACTATATTGAACTGCTGAAGCTAAGAAAAAGAAGGGAGCTGGGAATAGCAGATAATGCCTTTCTGCCTGTAAACTATGCAACTCAATGCATTGTTCAGGGTGGGAGAACAAGGCTGCGCCCTGTCCTTCTGACCGCAATAACAACCATCCTGGGTTTAGTGCCCATGGCCATAGGGTTGAATTTTGATTTTGCCTCCCTCCTTAAAAACTTTAATCCCAATATGTATTTCGGAGGAGTAATGACGGGCATCTGGGGGCCTATTTCATGGACGGTAATATTCGGCCTCACATTTGCTACTTTCCTTACACTTATCCTTGTGCCTGTAATGTACAGATTAACGACAATTCTTCAGAAAAAAGCCCTCATTATAACAGGAAACAGGAAAAGGATAATAGAGGAGTAAGGCGATGGAGGTGGGACAGCTCCCTCGGAGGAGGGAGGACAGCGCCAGGAAGGCTGTCCCCCCTTCTCCCCTAAAAATTAAGCTTATATTTCAGGTTTTTCATTCCGTTTTTGCTCACTTTTATACTTGCCCCGCTCTTAAGCTTTATTACATAACTATCTTTCCCATATGGTTCCAGTTGCACCACCTGGTCAATTCTCACCATATATGATCTGTGTACACGAATAAACTGATCCCCGTCCAGGCGGGCCTCAAAAAATTTCATTGTAGCCTGCTTCAGATGCTTTTCTTCCTGGGTATAAATCATCACATAATCATCCTGGGCTTCAAGGTACTCGATCTTCTGAACAGGGATCACCTTGATCTTCGAACCTGACTTGACAACTACCCTGTCAATTATATCATTTGCAGGCGGCCGGTTAATAAGATTTGTTATTTCATCGTCATTTGTCTGATTTGTCCTTATCCTCTTTACTGCTTTTTCAACAGCCCCCACTAACCTTTCCTTTGAATATGGTTTTAACAAATAGTCAACTGCATTAAGTTCAAATGCTTTGATAGCATATTCATTATGGGCGGTGATAAAGATTATTTCCGGCCTGGAATCAAGCAGTTCCAGCATCTCAAACCCATTAAGCTTGGGCATTTGTATATCAAGAAAAACGAGATCGGGCTTCACGTCATTAATAGCCTTAATACCTTCAAACCCGTTGCTGCATTCCTTTATTATACTTATATCATTAAGATCATTTAAGTATTTTTTTATGAGTTCCCGTGACAGTTCCTCGTCTTCTATGATAACCGCGGTAACTTTGTTTTCCATTTCCTGTTGTTTCATGTCCTTTTATTAAATTTTCCGGGGAAATGTGAGAGTAATTTCAAAGATATCATTTGTTTTATTAATACTCACGAGATTATTGTTACTGTAAATAATGCCAAGCCTGTTCCTTATATTTTGCAATCCTATACCTTCCCCTCTTTTTTTTATGAAATCAGGATCATAGCTGTTCCTGATCTTTACCTTAAGTGAATCAGTATCACAGGATGTTGCAATTTCAACCACTGACTCATCAACGCTTTCATATACACCGTATTTAACAGCATTTTCAATCAGCGGCTGAAGGATCAGTCCGGGTAATTTCATTTCCCTGCATTGCTCATTAATGTCCAGTACTATCTTAAGCCTTTTTCCAAACCTGATCTTCTCGATGTCAAGATACCGGTTGACATTTTGTAATTCTTCCTTTAACGAGGTAAGCTGCTCCTCATTGTGTGATATTGAATACCTGAGAAAATCCGATAGTTTTATTATCATTTCACGTGCTTTATCAGGCTTTATAAGTGTCAGGGAACTTATTGAATTCAGGCTGTTAAATAAAAAATGCGGATTGATCTGCGATTTTAACGAGCTTAATTCTGACTCCTTTACCAAAGTCTTTAATTCCGATTCTTTTATTGCCTTTTCCCTGAAATTATGATAATAAATCATAAGGTAATATA
>CAZBUF010000230.1:0-1795 GCA_964495025.1 uncultured Bacteroidales bacterium
AAAAACAGATTAACCTGGATAATAAATAACTTTCAGGTAGAAATATTTCCGTTCTTATCTGCATGGAGCATAAAAAATATCCATGCTATTATAATAAAAACCATTTTCCATTTTAATAAAAAAAGAATTAGCTCATTAATATCATTATATAATTTTGATATAATTCACGCTCAATATATTTTCCCGGATGGTATGCTTGCCTACATTTTAAACAAGAAATTTAATATTCCTTATATAATAACAACCCATAATGAATTAACTTATTTCAAACATCCAATATCTGGAAGAATAGCCCTTAATATCCTAAAAAATGCATATAAAGTTGTACCAATTAGTTATATTAATTACTCATATTTCAAATCACAGTGCTTAACAAATATTAACTTAAAACCTCTTGGATTCAATAGAAGCTTTCTACGCAATCAAAAATCTACTTATCAAAAGAATACAAAGATATTAACTGTTGCAGAACTCAGAAAACTTAAAAATATTGACCAGGTAATACTGACAATAAAAAAACTGGTTCCAAAATATGATATTTCGTATACAATAATTGGAAAAGGACAGGAAAAAAAATATTTATCTGACTTAGTGGATTCTCTTAATTTAAATAGTCATATTCATTTTATTGATTCAATTCCACATGATCAAATAGCCAATGAAATGTATAAATATGATATATTTATTATGCCAAGTTATTTTGAGACTTTTGGAAGAGTATACTTTGAGGCAATGGCCATGGGTATTCCAATAATTTGTGCGAAAAACTCCGGCATTTATGGTTATTTTAAAGAAATGAAAGAAGGAATATCTGTGAACCATAATGATATTAATCAAATTTTGCAAGCTCTTGAATATTTAATTGCTAATCCAAAAAAGAGAGTACATATGGGTAAAAAAGGGCAGGAACTTGTGAAACATTATACATGGGAAAATATTGTTGAAAGAATTCATGATATATATATTGAAGCTATCAATAAATAATTCAGATTTATAAAAAAAGTCTAATGACTACTAATGAAAAAAACTAAAAAACAAATAAAAAGAATATTTATTGCCTGGAAATCAGAATGTACAAGGAGTGAGAATATCGCTAAACATTTTAATGCTAAAAATATTTTTATCTTTCCAATTAAATCCAAAAAAAGTATAGGGATATTACTTCGATATTTTTTGTCCTTTTTTTTAACTATAATTGTTTTAATTAAAGAAAAGCCAAAAATTATCTTTGCACTTAACCAACCACCGCTATTAATTCTGGTTGTTAATTTATATTCCATAATATTCAGAGCCAAATATATACTTGATTCTCACTCAGGAGCTTTTAATGATAATCGCTGGAGATGGTTCAGACCTGTATACAAAATCATTGCAAAAAAAGCATACTTTAACATTAACACTTGCGGTCATCATAAAAATCTTGTGGATGGTTGGGGGGGCCGTTCATTTGTTATAGGAGATGTCCCTATAGACTTTAATAAAGACTATCCTTTAAAGAGATTACCTGATCGTAGTATCGCTTTTGTTTCTTCATTTATGTTTGATGAACCAACTAATGAGGTATGGGATGTTGCTAAATTAATAAAGGATGTAAATATCTATGTAACAGGTAATTATTTAAAATTGCCAAAGATATATTTAGATAATGTGCCATCAAATATTAAATTACAGGGATTTATGCCAATCGATGAGTATTTCGGTTTGATAAAATCAGTTGCAGCTGTGATGGTATTAACTACGCGCTCAAATACAATGCAGAGAGGTGGATATGAAGCTCTGTCACTTGAACAGCCAA
>CAZBUF010000231.1:0-10206 GCA_964495025.1 uncultured Bacteroidales bacterium
AATGAAGTATCCCTTGCCATTGGCAAAGGAGGTTTAAATATTAAGCTGGCTAGCCAGCTTACCGGTTATGAAATAGATGTTTACAGGGAAGGCGTTTCAGAAGATGAAGAAGATGTGAATCTGGAAGAATTTGGAGATGAAATTGAAGGATGGATAATTGATGAATTAAGGGCTATTGGCTGCGATACGGCTAAAAGTGTACTGGACTTGAGTATAGAAGACCTGGTTAAAAGAACAGATCTTGAGGAAGAGACCATTAAGGAGGTTATTAAAATTTTACAGGCTGAATTTGAATAAAATTATAGTATTAGTCTTATTTTAGCGAAATTTCTGAATTTCGCGGGAAATACTAAATTACAAAACTTAGTATGACAGATAGTAAAGTAACAATACTTAGTTAAATAGCGAGATAGCTTAATGTAGGTATTTCCACTATTGTGGAATTTTTAAATCATAAGGGTTCCGACATTGATCCGAACCCTAATACTAAAGTTACACCCGAGCAATATGCGATGTTGTTAAATGAATACAGCACTGATCTTAATGCTAAGAAAGAATCTGAGAAAGTAAGCCTGAGGCACTTGCGGGAAAATCAGGAATCTATCTCAATCAATGATATTCATGAAGCAAAAGAAAAAGAAGCACAGGATGATCTGGATGAAGTATTTATTAAAGATACCAGCTCAAAATCAACTAAATATGAGCATGAACCAGAAAAGTTAATCGAAAAAGAACAGAGGATCAATTTAAATATAATCGGTAAAATTGATGTTGAAAAGCAGGAAAAACCTAAGCTAACAGAAGAAAAAGAAAGCAAGGAACAGGTATTGCCAAAAGATAAAGAACCGGAAGAAAAGATTGCAGAAGATAAAAAAGACCAGGTTCCGATATCCGGAGCTGATTTGGCTGTGGAAGACAAAATGCCGGTTACCAAAGTTAAGGAAGAAGAAATAATACTAAAGCCTGAGAAGAAAGAAGTTGAGGTTAAGGTCCTTGGGAAAATAGACCTCGAATCAATGAATCAGCGAACAAGGCCACTGAAGAAGACAAAAGAGGAAAAAGAGGCTGAACGTAAAGCAAGGCTGGACAAAAAGAAAAAGGAAGCAGCATCACGATCTGAAGACTTATCTGCAGCAAAGAAAGATGATGTTAAGACAAAAGCTGATGAATATATTGATGAGACTGCTGTTATTGATGATGACATTCTTACCAAGGAAGATACGGTTCTGGAAGGCGATGATTCTCAGCTGGCAGAAAAAAAGAGAAAACGAAAAAGAATAAGGAAAGAAAAGGAACTTATTGTTATTGAGAAAGATAAAGAAGCCAAACTTTTACCGGAAGCACAGAAAGGCAAGCAAAAGAAAAAGAAAAGGAAAATTGGCTTTAAACATGAAATCAGTGAAGAGGACGTGCAGAGACAAATTAAGGATACTCTTGCAAGATTAACCAGCAAAGGAAAATCAAAAGGAGCAAAATACCGCCGCGAAAAAAGAGATGCAATAAGCCAGAAGCTGCAGGAAGCAGTCGAAAAAAAGGAGCAGGATAAAAATATACTTAAGGTAACGGAATTTGTAACTGTAAATGAGCTGGCAAACATGATGAATGTTCCTGTAAACGAGGTTATTTCAACATGCATGAGCCTTGGTTTATTTGTTTCTATAAATCAAAGGCTTGACGCTGAAACAATGGCGCTTGTTGCTGATGAGTTTAACTATAAGTTTGAATTTGTAAGTATCGATCTGCAGGAAACAATTGAGGAAGATGAAACAGAATCAGACAGGGAAAGTGATTTAAAACCCAGGTCCCCTATTGTAACAGTAATGGGACATGTTGATCATGGAAAGACAAAATTGCTCGATTATATCAGAAACGCCAATGTTATAGCAGGCGAGGCTGGCGGTATAACCCAGCATATCGGTGCATACAGTGTTGAATTAGATGGGGGCAGGCAAATAACTTTCCTGGACACGCCGGGCCATGAGGCTTTTACAGCTATGCGGGCAAGAGGTGCACAAAGTACTGATGTTGCCATAATCGTTATTGCTGCAGATGACGGTGTTAAGCCACAAACAGTTGAGGCTATCAATCACGCGCAGGCTGCGGGAGTTCCAATGGTATTTGCAATAAACAAGATCGATAAACCAAATGCGAATCCTGAAAAAATCAAGGAAGAACTTGCCAATATGAAAATCCTTGTTGAAGACTGGGGAGGAAAATATCAGTCGCAGGAAATTTCAGCAAAAAGCGGTATTAATATTGATGAACTTCTTGAAAAAGTGCTGCTTGAAGCAGAATTACTGGAACTCAATGCGAATCCTGAAAAAAGAGCCATTGGAACTGTAATTGAATCCTCCCTTGATAAAGGCAGAGGTTATACTACTACTGTCCTTGTTCAGACAGGAACATTAAGAGTTGGAAATATTGTCCTCGCAGGAATATGCTCAGGTAAAATTAAAGCAATGTATAATGAACGTGGAAAACCTATAGATGTCGCAGGCCCCTCAACACCTGCGTTAATACTGGGACTTAACGGAGCAGCCCAGGCAGGAGATAAATTTAATGTGATGAAAAGTGAAAAGGAGGTTAAAGAAATTGCCAGCAAGAGGGAGCAGTTGCAGAGGGAACAAGGGCTGAGAACACAGAAACATATTACTCTTGACGAAATCGGCAGAAGAATTGCCATAGGAAATTTCCAGGAACTAAATATAATTGTTAAAGGGGATGTGGACGGTTCTGTAGAGGCACTTACGGATGCCTTGATAAAATTGTCAAATGAAGAAATTCAACTGAATATCATACATAAGGCCGTAGGACAGATCTCAGAAGGCGATGTTCTGCTGGCAGCTGCCTCAAACGCAATAATTGTCGGATTCCAGGTTCGTCCGTCAATGCAGGCACGAAAACTGGCGGAAAAAGAAGAAATAGATATTCGCCTGTATTCTATTATTTACGACGCTATTGAAGAGATCAGGGCAGCTATGGAAGGAATGCTTTCTCCTGAAATCAAAGAAGAAATTGTATCAACACTTGAAATACTGGAGACATTCAAGATCACTAAAACCGGTACAATTGCCGGCTGTATGGTTAAGGAAGGTAAGATTAAAAGAAATACGAAAATCAGGATCATTCGTGAAGGTATTGTAGTACATACAGGAGAATTAGGATCATTAAGACGTTTTAAGGAAGAAGTCAAGGAAGTTGCCAGTGGCCTTGAATGTGGCCTCAATATCCTTAATTATAATGATATTAAGGTAAAAGATATCATTGAAGGATATGAAGAAACTGAAATAAAGAAAAAATTATAACCTTCATCAGCTTTATATTTTACACGCTGTATATTTGCCCTGTATAAACCTTCCTGCTTAAGTTCAGTTTTATGAATCAAAAACAAAAATATTCACAGATGATCAAATCTGAGGCAAAACGTCTTGGTTTTGACGCTTGCGGAATAGCAAAAGCTGAGTTTCTTGAAGAAGATGCCCGGCATCTTAAATACTGGCTGGCTCATAAAATGCATGGCAACATGAAGTACATGGAAAATTATTTCGATAAAAGAATCGATCCCGCCAGGCTTGTCGAAGGAACACAATCAGTGATCTCGGTTATTTTGAATTACCATACCAACAAATCCCAAAAGGACGATACAGCACCGTTAATAGCAAAATACGCTTATGGCAAAGACTATCATAATATTATTAAGAAAAAATTAAATCTCCTGTTGGAATATATCAATACTGAGATAAGCGATGTTTCAGGCAGGGCATTCGTGGATTCTGCACCAGTACTGGAACGCGCATGGGCAGCTCAATCAGGGCTGGGATGGATAGGGAAAAATTCAAATCTGATATCACGCAAATACGGATCATTTGTTTTTATCGGAACGCTTTTAGCAGACATCGAACTCGATTATGACAAACGTGTTAAGGATTATTGCGGAGAATGCAATAAATGTGTTACGGCATGCCCGACAAATGCAATAATCAGTCCGAAAATCATTGATGCCCGAAAATGCATCTCCTATATGACTATTGAACATAAAAATCCCCTTCCTGTTAAATATAAAGGGAAGTTCAACAATTATATTTTTGGATGTGACATCTGCCAGAATGTATGCCCCTGGAATAGAAAAGCAGGAAATCATACCACCCGGGAACTTGAGCCTTTACCCGGATTGATGGAAATGACAAAACATGAATGGTATGATCTGGATGAGACCCGCTACGATGCTATTACAAGGGATTCCCCAATGAAAAGATCCGGATTTTCAATGATTAAAAGGAATATTGAATTTATTAAAACATTATAGATATTTTTTTATAATTATTTTTTTAGTAACTTAAATTCTGAATTAAAAGAAAATATTCTATGAAACGAATGAAAAATACATTTTTATTATTCATAATTATTTTAATCAGTAATTTCTGCGTACCAGGCCAGGAGCCTTTGAAGCACGAAAAAACGGTTTATGTTTCTCCGGAAGGCAGAATTTTTATACAGAAATCATTGCCTATATATTTAAGGCTGACTACTTCACCGAATGAGGATGCCAAATCCTATTTATTGAAAAGCGAAGTAACAAAAAAATACTCAAATCCTATGTATCTTGATACGGAGGGATATAACACGATCCGTTCGCCATGGATTGTTGATACTATAACCCGGAAACCTATTTATCCCAGGCAGGATATAATATTCGAAATTTATGCCGACAGTAAATCCCCGGTCACAAAAATCAGTTATGGCCAGGCTTCGGTTTATAAAACAAACGGAAAAGTATATATCAATAATAAAGGGGAGGTAACCCTTGAAGCTGCTGATAAAATGTCGGGAGTTAAAAATATCTATTATTCAATGGACGGCTCTGATTTTCGCGAATATAATACTGCTCTGATCATTAATGAGGAAAAAGAACATATTTTAAAATACTATTCGGTTGATAATGTAGGCAACGCGGAAGAATTGTATACAGTTAAAATAGTGCTGGATAAAACCAGTCCCGGAACAACATTAAAAATCTCGCAGGATGAATATGAAAATATTATTTCAGGAAGATCAAAAATTATTCTTGAATCAGAAGATACCGGTACCGGTATTAAAAATATTTATTATAAAATTGATGAAGGGCCTGAAAAAAAGTATGTTGCTCCTTTAAATGCAGTATATTTGAGTCAAGGCGAACATAAACTTCTATATTATTCTTCTGACAGGGTAAATAATACTGAAAAGGAAAATATATTTAGTTTTTATATTGATAAAACACCTCCTAATATCGTACAGGAGATAATCGGAAAAAGCTTTTTTGCAGCTGGAAAAGAATACTCATCAGGAAGAAGCCAGCTTAAACTAACAACTTTCGACAACAAGGCAGGAGTAAAGGAAGTATCTTATTCCATTAATAATCAGGAATATAAAAAATATAACAAACCTTTTTATCTTTCTAATGTAACCGGTAACTTAACAATCAAAGCATACGCCCTTGATAATGTAAATAACAGGACCGAATCAGTGGAAAAGGGTAATAAAACCAATGTTCCATATGTTGATTTATCAGGCCCGACTATTTCACATGGATTTTCCGGGTCAACATTTACGTTAAGAGACACTGTTTTTATAAGCAATAAAACAGGTATATACCTTAAGGCAACTGACACGGAATCAGGAATAAACAGAATAGAGTACATTATTGACGGCGGAGAAATTAAAGTATTCCGGGAACCTTTCAAAATTAGTGAAGAAGGACCTCATATTGTGGAGATAACCGGTTATGACAATGTTGATAATACAAGTATGAGCAGCTTTGCGGTGATTACTGATAATACAGGACCTGAGATTTATTCACGTTTCAGTGTTTTTTCAAATGGCAAAGAAAACTTCAATGGAAAAACCATTAACAGCTATCCGCATCATGCTATACTGTTTCTTTCCGCAACTGACGGCGTAACTGGTTTTAATAAAATGTATTATTCTATTAATGGAGAGCCTGAAAAAAATTATAACGAACTGATAAAATCATTTCCTCAGAAAGGCATGTATAAAATAAAAATAAGAGCCCTGGACAAACTGGGAAATGAAACAACAGATGAAATCGATTTTACTATAAATGATTGACCCGACGCTGAGTATTTAGCTATATGTATTCCTGCATTTTCAAATTATCCTGTTCACAATAAATCCCGATTTTTACAGGAATATTAAATAATTTTGTAAATTTCCTTTTTTATATCATAAATAAATTTAACACCAAAATAAATAATTATATGAAGGCTATCAATCACAGCTTTCGATTAACTTTTTTAACCCGGTTTTTAATCTTCAGTCTGGGAATCCTAATAGTAAACTGTGCCAATTCGCAACCGCGGACTGACGAATTTAAGAACTTACGGGAGAATATGGTACGGACACAAATCAAGGCCAGGGGAATAACTGATCCAAAGGTTCTTGAGGCTATGAGTAAAGTGGAACGTCACATGTTTATTCCGGAAACTCATATTCATCAGGCGTATGGTGATTATCCATTACCTATTGGTTACGGGCAGACTATCTCTCAGCCATATATAGTTGCTTTCATGACTGAAGTACTGGAGCTTGACAAGAATTCAAGGGTTCTGGAGATAGGTACCGGTTCAGGATACCAGGCTGCGGTACTTGCAGAAATTTGTGATTCTGTATATACTATTGAAATAGTTGAGGAACTTGGGATCAGGGCAAAGAGCGTTTTTGATAAGCTGGGCTATACCAATATTGTAGCTAAGATCGGGGACGGGTACGAAGGATGGAATGATCACAGCCCCTTTGATGCAATTATTGTAACATGTGCCCCCTCACATATTCCCGAACCTTTAAAGGAACAGTTAGCTGAAGGTGGCAGGATGATTATCCCTGTAGGGGAAAAATATGTGCAGGAACTGGTTCTGTTAACCAAACAAATGGGAAAACTTAAACAAAAATCGGTTCTTCCCGTGAGATTTGTGCCTATGGTTGATGAAAAAGATAAGCTCTATTAGACCTGTTTAAAAATAAAAAGCCCCTGTATGAATTCAACATACAGGGGCTTTGATATTATATCAATTACATCATACCTCCCATTCCCGGGCCTCCCCCTGGCATCTGAGGTTGTTTATCATCCTCGGGCTTTTCAGCCACAACACATTCGGTGGTCAGGAACATGCCGGCTATTGAAGCTGCATTCTCCAGAGCTATTCTTGCAACTTTAGTGGGATCTATAACCCCGGCTTTCATTAAATTCTCGTATTTATCGGTTTGTGCATTATATCCAAAGTCATCTTTCCCGTCTTTGATTTTCTGTATGACAACAGAACCTTCAAGTCCGGCATTTTCAACGATCTGGCGAGCGGGTTCTTCAAGCGCTCTTCTTACAATTGCAATACCGGTTGTCTGGTCTTCGTTCTCAGTTTTTACTGAGTTCAGAACATTTATTGCACGGATATATGCTACTCCTCCTCCGGCAATAATACCTTCTTCAACAGCAGCCCTCGTAGCACTCAATGCATCCTCAACCCTGGCTTTTTTTTCTTTCATCTCAACCTCAGAGGCAGCACCAATATAAAGTACAGCAACTCCTCCTGCTAACTTTGCCAGTCTTTCCTGAAGCTTCTCTTTATCATAATCTGAAGTTGTTGCCTCAATCTGTGACCTTATCTGCTTAACCCTGGCATCAATATTAGCCTTATCTCCCGCTCCATTTATTATCGTAGTGTTTTCCTTGTCAATTACAACTTTCTCAGTTGAACCCAGCATATCAAGTTTTGCTCCTTCAAGAGTCAGCCCTTTTTCCTCGGAAATGACCACTCCTCCAGTTAATATAGCAATATCTTCCAGCATTTCCTTTCTTCTGTCTCCAAATCCGGGGGCTTTAACAGCTGCAATCTTAAGTGATCCTCTAAGTTTATTTACAACCAGGGTTGCTAATGCTTCCCCGTCAACATCCTCTGCAATAATTAACAAAGGACGGCCTGACTGGGCAGCCGGTTCAAGTATTGGAAGTAAATCCTTCATCGTTGATATCTTCTTATCAGAAAGAAGAATATAGGCATTTTCCAGTACTGCTTCCATTTTTTCCGTGTCAGTAATGAAGTATGGGGAAATGAATCCGCGATCGAACTGCATACCCTCAACAATTTCCACACTTGTTTCAGCAGTCTTGGACTCTTCAACAGTTATTACTCCCTCCTTTTTCACTTTTCCCATAGCATCGGCAATAAGTTTGCCAATTTCATGATCGTTATTAGCTGATATTGCAGCAACCTGTTCGATCTTTTCACTATCCTCACCGACGACCTGCGACTGACCCTTAAGTTCATTAACAACAAGCTTTACAGCCTTATCAATACCTCTTTTTAAATCCATCGGATTTGCTCCTGCTGTCACATTTTTAAGTCCGACAGTAACTATCGACTGAGCAAGGACAGTAGCAGTTGTGGTACCGTCTCCCGCATCATCATTGGTTTTTGATGCCACTTCCTTGACCAGTTGTGCCCCGATATTCTCAAATATCTCTTCGAGTTCAATTTCCTTGGCAACTGTAACACCGTCCTTTGTAACCATTGGAGAACCGAATTTCTTATCTAAAATCACATTACGACCTTTCGGCCCCAATGTGATTTTTACTGCATTTGAAAGCACATCAACACCTTTTTTCAGGAGTTCACGGGCTTCAATATTAAATTTTAATTCTTTTGCCATTTTCTTATAGTTTTTTCAAATTATTTATTCTTTTTAATAAAATTTTAACGTTGTTACTGTTAATTAAGGAAGAACAACAAGAATATCCTCCTGTTTCATTATAAGATAATCCTTGCCATCGTAATTAATTTCCGTTCCGCTATATTTACCATATAGCACAACATCTCCGACTTTTAATTCTATTTTTTCATCTTTTTTGCCGGGCCCTACAGCAATTACAGTTCCTTTTTGCGGTTTTTCCTTTGCCGAATCAGGAATAATAATGCCGCTGGCAGTTTTATCTTCTGCTTCCCGGGGTTCTATCAGTACCCTGTCTCCCAAAGGTTTAAGTTTATTTACAGACATTTTATTATTTATTTTAGTTAAACATTACATTTATAATTTTCGATTTTTACATTAACATATTTTGTGCCAATTATATATAAGTGAAAAACATTAAAGTAAAATTGACATATTTACAGTATATCGTATTACCATCATCATAATATTAAATTAATATTTTTTGTAATTGCCTATGCTTCAGTATTTTATATATACGACACTAACAATAAGCACGTGTCAGCAACTATGACATACTGACACCAGAATAATAAAAAATCTTTATAAAATACACAGGATAGCTAACAAACTGTTATTCATCAAGGTTTTCGCCCTGCCTGTCTGATTGCTCCGGAACCGATGTTGGGAAATTGCCTATTCTATCCGGATCAATAGCATTATCAACCTGATTTTCAATTCTGGACTGCCTGTCAATATCTTTTTTTCTGGGAATAGTAACACTTGCCAATAAACTTAATGCAAGAACTGCAGATGCTAAAGTCCATGTAGCTTTTTCAAGGAAATCAGCTGTTTTTCTAACACCCATTACCTGGCTCGATGCTGAGAAATTTGAGGCCAAACCCCCGCCTTTTGAGTTCTGTACAAGAACCACCAATATCAGCAGAATGCATGCAATTATTATCAATACTGAAACCAGACTGTACATATCCTTATGATTTATAAATTATTAATAATTTTTTTAATCTCATTTATTTGACCCGCAAAGTAACTACTTTTTTCCGGATATTTCAAACTTAATTTCTCGTAGGCAAAAATGGCTTTTGAATAATATCCCTGCTTTACATATATCCTGGCAAGAGTATCAGTAATGAATCCATCATGTTCCCTTACACTCTCGTATGAAATATCGCGATTAACGGTAACTTCATCCCTTGGAACTATTTTTGGTTTGCCCATTATAAAGTTCTCAATCAATTCAGCATTTGCTGTTTTCTTATCCCTGTTTTCCGATACCTGTGATATTCTCTCTTTCTCATCAAAAATCTCAAATTCAGTCAATTTCAGCCCGCCGGTGTTATCTGTCGCTGCAATTTCATCTTTCGTAACGTACACAACATCTTCACCAGTATCTTTAAACCCTGATTCATCAACAACACGGCCGTCGATTTCCAGCAAACCGCCATCAACAGTCTTATAAGAATCTGAAAAATTGTCTTCTGTAGG
>CAZBUF010000232.1:0-8160 GCA_964495025.1 uncultured Bacteroidales bacterium
CCGCCTCTGTTTTTGTATTTTTAATTTTATATAATGTCTGAGCAAGGGTATTGACGCCTCCCCAAACAGATATCCACAACGGACGCTCATCTTTTTCTTCAAGTAATTTTATAATCCAGTCAGAACCTTGTGAATCTTTCCCATCACCAACTCCCGGCATTCCATATTCCGGTAAACCTTGCTTTACAAGCTTAAATAAAGCTCCGGCATCCGGAAAACCAGCTTCATGCTTTGTAAGGTTAGGTTGTACTTTGCCATACGCCTGAATTACTTTTATAATGGATTCAGGAGCTACACTCGTTTTTTTCCAGACAGAGGTTGTAGCAATTAATCCTTCTATATTAATTTCATTAGAATATAGAAGTAAACGAATCAAAGACTGTGTATCATCCGGATCAGCTTCGATATCGGTTAGGATAATTACTCTGTTTTTCTGATTTGGTTGAGTGCAAAGTGATTGCGAAACAAGTATCAATGAAAAAAGAATCAGTGAACAAATAGTTTTCATATTACTTATTGTTATAAGTTAAGAATTAGTAAAGTTATCCACTGCTACTAAGATATAATTTTTTTTATTGTCATAAACCAGATATGCATTGCGAATCAAGCTAATGCTGACGGAAGTATTATTAGTGAAGTATTTTTAAGGCTTGCGCCTATTTCTTTTTCAGCTTTCTATTTTCCTTTTCAAGTTTTTCAATTCGGGCAAGGTATTCTTTTTCTTTTTTTTCAAACTCGGCGGAGGAAATAACCAATTCTTCAGCTCTTCTGGCAGCTTCTTCCTGTTTAGCCTGCATTTCTTCAAGATTTTGTCTCAATTCCTCTTTCTGTTCGGCCATCTCTTCTCCCTGTTCCTTTTGTTTCTCCAGCAGTCTTTTTGTCTTTTCGTTTGCTTTCAGCGAAGTTAATATTGCTGTCATGGTTTCACCGGCTTTCTCAATAAGCGCAATTTTATAGTTTTCAACTTCCTCAAATGAAATAAGCTCTATAACTCCTACAGCAATTTCATTCAATTGTATTGGTATTATTACCATGTTTTTTAAAGGTGTTTTCCCTAAACCGGAAGAGAGATAGGCATAACCTTCCGGCAAATCATTCACTTTAATAATCTTTCTTTCTGTAAAGCAGGCTCCAACCTGACTCTCTTGTATTTCAAATCTTTTTCCTGCCAGCCTCTCGTTATTTGGAGCAAATGCATGCATAAATTCAAGATAAACATCATCTTCATTCTCGTCATTCAAAATATATATTGCCCCCTGCTGTACTTCAACATATTCAACAAGTTCAGTGATTATGCTTTGGGTAAATTTTTGCAAATCATCTTTGTTCTTGCTCATCACATCGCCTATTTTTGCCATTCCCACATTGAACCAGTTCTGCTCTTTCTCACTTTCAATCTTTTCTTCCAATGCTTTCGTTTTTGCAAGAACCTCATTTTTCTGCTTCTCTACTTCTTCCAATCCGGCACTGACTTTATCTTCCAGTATTTTCTTGTCCCGAATAACTTTCTGTTGCCTTTCGCGTACGTACCTCATAATCAGATAGGCAATGATGAGCAGGCTTAGAATAATAAAAGATTTTCTCTTCCAGAAGGGAGGAGTTACCTTCAATTTGATTGATAGTCCTTCTTCATTCCATAGTCCGTCACTGTTCGATCCAATAACCCTGAATACATATTTCCCCCCGCTTAAGTTGCTGTAAGATGCATATCTTTTGTCGGCTGATACTACGGTCCAATCTTTATCAAATCCTTCCAGCATGTATTTGTACTGATTTTTACCCGGATTGCTATAATCCAGAGCTGCAAATTCGAATGCAATGACATTTTGCTTGTAAGAAATTTTCATTTCAGTTACCTCTGAAATATTCTGATAGATTTTCTTACCTTTTTTCCTGACTTTTATTTTGTCTACTGATTTATTAAAAATTTGAAAATCAGTAAGTACTATGTTTGGTATATTTCGATTCTCTATGATTTTCTCAGGTTTGAATACATTGAATCCATCTTTGCCACCAAAATAAAAATCTCCGGTACTTGATTTTAATGAAGCGGTATAGTTGAATTCATTGCCCTGTAATCCATCCGTTTTATTATAATTTCTGAAAGTCTTCAATTCCGGATTGAATTTTGAAATACCCCCGTTGGTACTGATCCATAAATTTCCTTCATCATCTTCAAGAATTCCATTAATGGTATTGTTTGGTAAGCCGTCTTCTATAGTCAATACTTCAAATAATCCTATGCTGTCCTGACGCATTAAATTTAAGCCGATATTTGTGCCAATCCATAATCTACCTTTCTTATCTTCATATATTTCTCTGACATCATTATTACTAAGACTGCCTTCTCTATCAGGATCATAATAAAACTGTGTAAAATTATCTTCTTCCCTGTTATAAAGATGCAGACCACCTCCTTCTGTACCTACCCACATATTCTGTTTTGAATCTTCATAAATGATTTTAATGTTGGGGTTATTTAATGTAGTAGGATCAGTTGTAATAGAAGGGTAGTTTGTAAATGTTTCAGTTGTTTTATCAAACCTGTCCAGCCCTACAGCCAATAAGCCAATCCAATATACATCATAACTATCCTGGAATATAAACCATGGATGAAAACCTCTGATGCTATTTTCAATGGAATCTGATGGCAGATATTGTTTAAATGTTCCGGCTTCAGGGTTAAAGATTGTTAATCCATGCGAATAACTTCCCAGAAAAAGATCTCCTTCATTATCCTGCATCATATGAATTACTACATCTGTCTGGAGCCAGTTAGGATTGTCAGGATTTGCGCGATACCTTGTAAAAGTATTTCTTTGAATACTGAATTTGTTCAAACCGCCTCCATCAGTGCCAACCCAAATATCTCCGTCATGATCTTCAATGATTGATGTTACATTTTTATAACTCAGACTATTTGTGTCACCGGCAACAGGAGCAAAATTTTTAAATTTATACCTGTACCTGCCCTGATAATTTACACCCCCTGCATATGTCCCGACCCAAAGTGTTTCACTTCTGTCAATATAAAGTCTATATATACCATTGGTGCTTATTGATTCAGGATTTCCGGCCTCATAGTTAATGTATTCCATTGCCCCGCTGCTTCCATTTATAACATTTATACCACCTCCGTCAATTCCTATTAAAAAGTTACCATCCCAATCATCGCAAAAAGCCATAACAGTATTTCCCGAAATATGTAGTACGGGATCTTCCTTTCTGTAATTGACATATTTATAAGACACAGGATCGAACATATATGCTCCCTGGCTGGTTGTACCAATCCAAAACCTGCCGTCTTTATCTCTGTACATCGATCTTATTCCATCATCAGCGGCGGCTACCCTGTTTTCAAAAGTTATGCGTTCAAAACTGTTTGCTTCCTGGTTTAATTTACATAGGGTACCATTTCCTGCACCTACCCAGCATGCTCCGGATGTATCAAAAAGAATTCCATGTAAAGGCATAGCCGGGAGGGCGTTCAGATCATTTACATCAGGTAAATACGACTTAATAAGGTTTAATTCAGTATCAAAAACAAAAAGTCCGAAATTTTCTTCCAAAACCCAGATATTGTTGTCCGGGCCACACTTCAGGTCTGATATTGATCTGAGTGTAATGGAATTACTATCGGTGCCCAATTGCTGAATTCTTCTGAAAGAGCCTGACGCTGAATAGTATATACTAACTCCACCGCCTACTGTTCCAATCCAGAGTTTACCTTCGGAATCTTCATCCATTACTGAAATATGTTCATGAGATAAGGACAAAGAATCAGTGCTACTATGATTGAATATTTTTGTTCTATATCCATCAAACCGATTCAATCCACTATAAGTACCAAACCACATAAATCCCTTACTATCCTGTAAAATCCAAGTTACATTACCCTGTGAAAGGCCATTCTCAGGAGTTAAATAACTGAATTTGTTTTCAATAGAGAACAGGTACAGTGGGAAAAACAATGCGATCAGAAAAATTATTCTTTTTACCATAGCAGTCAATCCTGATTTGTTAGTGCAGTATTAAAAATACAAATTTTTTTAAAAAGTACTCAGAATATTGGCACTATTATAAACATTTTTATTTATTAAAGCTCTTAAAAAATTAAAAGAATTTTATAACCTTCTTAACTAAACTAATGAAAGCCAGTTCCGACGGTACTCGAGTTCTCACGCATAACACCCACACTAAATGAAAAAACAGGTAGGATCAATATTAATAATACTATTGTTACCAGTCCTGTTATATTCGCAGAATTCATGGAGACTCCCGGGAACAGATCCTGTATCACGTTATGGCAAATACCCCAGGTTAATAAACTATGGATTCAGAACAAGTGAGCTTATAAAGAGTAATAATAACAATACATATCTGTTGGAAGAAAGACTTTCGCAGTGGGATATCATAATTGTCAGCACTGATAGCGTATATTCATTAAGTAAGATACGTGAGAATAATCCATATGTTATAATTCTGGCCTGGATACCTGTTCATGGACCCGGAGAGTGGGAGGGTTTATATACAGGTTATAAGCCGGAATGGAACTGTATAGATGGTTCGGGAGATACAATAATTGCTTCCTGGGGTCAGCCAATAGCTAATTTATTTGCAGATTCTATGGGATATGCAAAACATATTCATAATTATTTAGCCCAAAGAGAGAGCAATTTTGATGGCGTATTTCTTGATTGCCTGTGGGAAACCAACTGGTTCAATGCAGACATTAATCTTGATGGTTTAGTTAATAGTGCAGATAGAGACTCGTTAAGAAGTGCCCAGCTTTTTTTATTGAATAAAATAGAAGAAATAAATCCTGAGTGGTTGATTATTGGAAATAATACTATGCCTTGGTCTGATAATTGTGAATTATATGATCATACTGAAGGTACAATTCACATAAATGCACTTGGTAATCAATATGCTGATTCTAGCTGGAATTTTGTTTGGTCAACGTACAACAGGATAAATGAAAGAGAAACAGATCCGTTTATTCACATTATTAATGTTGATGTGAGATGTAACAGAACTTACGAAGAAGCCGAATCAACAACTAGCCTTACTGAAAATGATAAAAGGCGGTTTCGGCTTGGATTAGTGGGGTCAATGCTTAATGATAATACCTACTTTGCATTTGATAAAGGAGATGGCCTTCACGGCCAGTTATGGTGGTTCGATGAATACGATGTTGACCTTGGAGATCCACAGGATGTTTATCAAAACAACATATACGGAGATTCTACCCTAAGCCGTGAATTTAAAAATGGTACAATTATTTTAAATCAAAATAATACTACTGTTTCTGTTGCATTTGATGAAGGCAGAACAGATGTTTCATTTGATACTACAGCTAAAAGCTTCGAGCTTCCGGCAAATGATGCACGGATATATATAAAACAACCACCGGAGCCGCCAACTTATTATGAATGGGAAATCCCGCCCTCAACTTTCAAGGATAATAGCAGGAAAACCCCGCGCCTGGTTAACTATGCCCATATTATGGCAAGCTAATAACAACATACGGAACGCATAAATTGGAAGAAAGGCTGGCTCAATGGGATGTCGTCATTTTAAATCCCGATTACAATCTGATAAACAAGGATTTTTCTCATGATAAGATCCGCGAAATAAATCCTGATATTAAAATATTGGCATGGATACCTATGCAAGGGCCAGGAGTATGGGATAGCCTTATACACGGGTATAATCAAGACTGGAATCTTGAGACCCCCACCGGGGAATTTTTTGAACCCTGGGGCTTCCCGCTGGCAAATCCTTTTATCGATAATTACGGCTACTCAAAGCATGTAATTAATTTCATAGAAAATAAAGTACAACAAGATGTTGATGGTATCATGTTCGATGTTCTTCTGGATAACCCATGGAGTGGAGCTGATTATAATGAGGATGGAGTTCTTGACAATAGTGATCGTGATTCACTGCGTTCTTCACAAATATATTTATTAAATGAATTAAGGAGCTTACATCCTGACTGGATTCTCACCGGAAACGGAGGCGTTCCCTGGAGTGAAAGCTGTGAATTATATAATTATGCCAATGGCCCGATGCATGAAAACGCACTTGGAAACGAATTTGCAGATCCTGGTTGGCAATATACATGGAATGCCTATAACTATATTGGTGATTTGGCCCGGGAACCTGTCTGTCATTTTATTAATGTTGATCTAAGAATGGACAGAACACAAGAAGAAGCTCAAATGATTGATTCATTAACAAGCGATGATATGAGAAGGTTTCGACTTGGTTTGGTCGGTACGATGCTTAGAGATTACGGATATTTTGGTTTTGACCGGGGTGATTGTTTGCACGGACAACTTTGGTGGTTTAAGGAATATAATGCTGATTTGGGAGATCCATTGGGAAGTTATGAAACAGGTACTTATGGAAATGAAATTTTAAGCCGCGAATTTGAGAATGCAACAATTATACTTAATCCTACCATGAGTGATATAGAAGTTGTTTTTGATGAAAAACATACGGATGTCTCTTTTAACTTGGAATCAACAACATTTACACTGCCGTCAAAAGATGCCAGGATATATTTGGTATATCAGGAAATACCTTCAAATGTTAATAATATTGAATCAGAAAAAAGGAATATAAATGGATTAAAGATTTACCCCAATCCCATCAGTGGCAGCAAACTGTCCATCATTTGCGAAACCGGTATCCATGAAGTGGCACTCTACTCTCTGACCGGACAGATGGTTCTTTTTGTTCTATTTGATGGCCAAAAAGAGGTGCGGATAGATGTTTCCAAGGTTAAAAGTGGGGCATATGTGGTAAGGATAATGGATAATGTTGCGTCACCGCGATACACAAACGCATTGAAAGTTGAAAATTAAAAAATTTGTCGGTCATTTATTAGAATATATTTAAGGTATTTTAACCTGGGGGATGAAAATACACATTGGGCTTTAGGCAACCATGATGTCAGTAATGTTACCAGCCTCCTGGAATTTACAGAAAGGCCCCGTTATTATGCTTTTAATAAGAATAACATAACATTCCTGGTGCTCGACACCGAACTGGATTCACCTGATTTCACAGGCGATTAGTTACAACTAATTCAGGATGTTGCGGATACCATAGAGGATTCTGATTATTTGATCCTGATACATCATAAAATATTCTGGATGATAGATAATGCAGACCTTGCACCTTAATTGGATTCAGTTGGCGGAAGTACAAGCAATATAAGCCATACAAATTTTTATGATGATGTATATTCCAACCTTCAGAAAGCTAAGTACCAGGGAGTTGAAGTATTATGTATAGCCGGCGGCAGGACCGATATAAACATTGAATATTCCCCGGAGGACAGTATTTATTTTCTGGCATAAGGTTTAAAAGGTTCATTTAGCGACGATAACAATTACAAAGAAAATGGTAAAGCTTTAAACTGCTGTTTAATACTCTTTTCAATTAGATATTCCATAATTCATCATTTATGATAAAAATAGTTGTTAAAATAATGAATATTTCCTCAAGCGAACATTTGTTCATTTTATTTTGTAATTTTGTTAATAAAATTGAATAAAATGTTTTTAAGTATAAGATATTTTGAAAAACCTATATTGATAATTGTTTTAATACTATTCATTTTAATTAATATCGGTTAAGTGGTTCAGAAACACAACAAATAAGTACCTTGTACATGTGAAAAAAATAAAACCAGGATAATTCGTATTTTTAAAAAAAATGCCAAACCGACGAAAATATAGAAGGATTACAATGCCCCCTCCAATGGAAGGATTTAAGCCTTTCGGGGTGCCTATGCGCGAACTTGATCCTGTGGTTTTACTTTATGAAGAATATGAAGCTATTCGTCTGGCCGATTATGAAAACCTTACCCAGGAAGAAGCAGCTAAGAAAATGAATATTTCCCGGCCAACCTTTACACGGCTTTATGACAAGGCAAGAAAAAATATTGCTAAATCCTTTGTAGAGGGCAAAGCCATATTTATTCAGGGGGGGACGTATGTTGTTGATGATTACTGGTACAGGTGTTACAATTGCCATGAGACTATGATATCCATGAAGCCGGTAAATCATTGCAGAAAATGCGATTCGAATAATATTATTCAATTAAACAATCAACCCGGAAATGCTGAGTAAGTATAAAGAAAATGA
>CAZBUF010000233.1:0-10046 GCA_964495025.1 uncultured Bacteroidales bacterium
TTGCCGTTTTCAATGCTCCAGTTAATTTCCACTACCTCTATTTGTTTAACACGGCCTTTTTCACCAATGAATTTTCTGGTAGAAAGGCCCCATCTTCTTTCACATCCTTCTTCATGGGAACTTGAAGTTCTGAGAATATTGGCCCGGAAAGGCCACGGATTATGCAATTCCCTTTTATGGGGAGGTTTGGGCAGTATCTCTATCTGTGTAATACTTTTTGCACCCTGCCGCACACATGTGCCTGCACAGTCAGATCCCGTATCTCCTCCGCCGATAACCACAACATTTTTATCACTGGCTGATATTCTTTCCTTTTCGGGGATATCTGTGCCACGAATCATTTTATTTTGTTGCACGAGAAATTCCATGGCAAAATGAATCCCTTTGAGATCCCTGTTTTCAATTTGAAGATCACGGGGTTTCATTGCTCCTATGGCAAGGCATACTGCGTCAAAGTTTTTTATAATTTCCCCGGCTGAAATATCAACCCCGACATATGTATTTAATTTAATGTTCAGCCCTTCTTCAATTAATATATCCAGTCTTCTGTCAATTATTTTCTTATTGAGTTTAAAATCCGGTATGCCATATCTTAAAAGGCCTCCTGCTGCATCATCCTTTTCGAAAAGAGTAACATCATGACCCTGTTTATTAAGCAGGTCAGCACAAGCCAATCCCGCGGGGCCTGACCCGATGACGGCAATTTTCTTATTGGTTTTATATTTTGCGGGGTCAGGTTTAATGTAACCGGATTTAAAGCCTTTTTCTGCGGCTGAAAATTCGTTCTCCCTTATTGTCACAGGTTTGTCGTTAATGCTTAATGTGCAGGCATCTTCACATGGCGCCGGGCAGACTTTTCCCGTGAATTCAGGAAAATTATTAGTCTCATGCAGGTTGTCGATAGCTTCCTCCCAGTTTCCCCTGTATATTGCATCCTGCCACTCAGGCATATTATTCATAACGGGACAACCCCATTGGCAAAAGGGTACGCCACAATCCATACAACGCGAAGCCTGGTCTTTTCTATCCTGTTCATTGAGTGTTTGCTCAACTTCGCTGAAGTTGTTTATCCTTTCATTTAAAGGCCGGTACCCGGCACTTTTACGTTCAATTTTCATAAATCCCTTTGGATTTCCCATACACTTTCGTATTTAATATTTTATTGGTATTCCGTATTACTGTTCTGCCAGGCCGGAAAATACAAACGCCGGCCTGTTAATAATGAAAATATGGCTCATCTTCGGTCTGGCTGATTTTCTTATTCAGCATTTTAAGTTTTTGTTCCTGCAGCACTTTCTTATACTCGAAAGGTATCACCTTAATGAATTTCGGAAGGTATTCATCCCAGTTTACGAGAATTTTTTCAGCCAGTGCACTTCTTGTATATGTATAATGATTGTTTATTAATGTCTGAAGTTCAATAACATCGTCTCTGTCGCCAACAATGCCCAACTCAACAAGTCCTTTATTGCAGAAGTATTCAAAATTTCCTGTTTCATCGAGAACATATGTGACACCTCCGCTCATGCCGGCGGCAAAATTTCTTCCGGTATTACCAAGTATAACAGCACGGCCTCCTGTCATATATTCGCAACAATGGTCACCCACTCCTTCAACAACGGCTAAAGCTCCGCTATTTCTAACGCAAAAGCGTTCTCCTGCCATTCCCCTGATATACGCCTCACCACTGGTTGCGCCGTAAAGAACCGTATTTCCGATTATTATGTTTTCTTCGGGGGTGAATGTTGATCCGCGTGGAGGAACAACAACAATTCTTCCTCCTGAAAGGCCTTTCCCAAGATAATCATTTGCATCACCTTCCAGCTCAAAATGAATACCTTTAACAAGAAAAGCTCCGAAGCTCTGACCTGCAGAGCCGCTGAATTTACAGTTTATTATGCCGTCAGGAAGTGCTTTCAGACCATGGATCCTGGTGATTTCTCCTGAAAGCATAGCTCCGACAGAGCGGTTGGTATTATTAATATCTTTTGATATCCAGACTTTTACCTTATTCTTTATCGCTTTGTTTGCTTTTTTAATTAACTCTATATCCAGGATATCGTCGATTTTATGGTTTTGAGTGCCGGAGCAGTATTTTTTGTTCTTAGCTGCTTCTGCAGGCATATATGTAATAGCTGATAAATCTATTTTTTTTGCCTTCCAATGTGTAATATCGGTTCTTGGTTCAATCAGATCTGCCCTGCCAACAATATCTTCAAACCTGGAGAATCCTATTTCTGCCAGGATCTCCCTTATTTCGCGGGCAATGAAATTGAAAAAGTTAACCAGGTATTCCGGGTCTCCCCTGAATTTTTTCCTCAGCTCTTTATCTTGAGTGGCAACGCCAACCGGACAGGTATTAAGGTGGCATTTACGCATCATGACGCACCCGAGCACAATTAATGAGGAGGTAGCAAATCCGAATTCTTCAGCTCCCAGCAGTGCGGCACATATTACATCAAGACCGGTTTTCAGTTGTCCGTCGGTTTGTAAAATAACTCTGTCACGCAGGTTATTAATGACAAGTGTTTGCTGCACTTCGGCAATTCCAAGCTCCATTGGCAGGCCGGCATGCTTAATGGAACTGGCAGGGCTGGCTCCCGTACCTCCCTCACATCCGCTGATTGATATGCTGTCAGCATAAGCCTTGGCGACCCCCGCTGCAATTGTACCAACTCCTTTTTCAGATACAAGTTTTACATTGATCCTGGCTCGCGGATTCGTACATTTTAAATCGAATATAAGCTGAGCAAGGTCTTCTATTGAATAAATATCGTGATGAGGAGGAGGGGATATTAAAGTTATCCCCGGGGTTGAATGTCTTATTTTTGCAATAATCTTATCGACTTTATATCCGGGAAGTTGTCCTCCTTCTCCCGGTTTTGCCCCCTGTGCGATTTTTATCTGAATCTCATCAGCATTAACAAGGTAGTTATTGGTTACGCCAAACCTGCCTGAGGCGACCTGCTTTATCGCACTTCTTGCAGAAGGTTTATCAGGTTTTATAATAAAGCGTGAGGGATCCTCCCCTCCTTCACCGGTATTGCTTTTCCCTCCTATCTTATTCATTGCAATAGCAAGGGCTTCATGTGCTTCTTTGCTTATTGAACCGAATGACATTGCCCCGGTGACAAAACGTTTAATAATATTTGAAGCAGGTTCAACATTATCAAGTGGGACAGGCGTTCCTTTTCTGATATTAAAACATCCCCGAATGAAGTGAGGCCTGCGGTTATTATTTTCAACAATTGCACTGTACTCCTTATACCTGGAATAATCATTGGTCTTTGTACTCCATTGCAGTAAACTTATGCTTTCAGGGTTCCATCCGTGATATTCACCATCTGTCCTGTAATGATAAGTACCCTGGGTTTTTAATACGTCATGATTATTATTTGATTTTTCATATGCCTTGCTATGAGGCAGGATAGCCTCTTCAGCAATTTCATCAAGTCCGATGCCTCCGATACGGGAGTCAGTTCCGGTAAAATACTTATCAACGAACCCCTTGTCCAAACCAATAGCCTCAAATATCTGGGAGCCAAAGTAACTTCTCAATGTGGAAATACCCATCTTTGAAAGTATCTTAAGTAATCCTTTATCCACTGCCCTAATATAATTCTCCCTTGCTTTGACATAATCAAACTTAAATTCATATTTACTAACCATGTTTTCAATTACTGCAAATGCTGCATAAGGATTAACTATACTGGCTCCGTATCCGAATAACAATGCAAAGTGATTAACTTCCCGGGCATCAGCAGTTTCTACAATTAAGCCCACCTGTACTCTTTTCTTTACATTGATAAGATGGTGATGAACAGTTGAAACTGCCAGTAATGAAGGTATAGGGGCAAGGTCTTCATTAATGTCCCTGTCTGAAAGGATTATAAAATTCTTCCCCTTATCAACAGCCTCTTCAGCTTTTTTACATATATCTTCCAGTGCAAGTTCCAGTGCTTTTCCTCTTTCTTTGGCTTTGGCAGGGAAAAGCATAGGTATAACCTGGTGAGAGAATTCACTCTGATCAAGATTTTTAATTTTTCCTAAATCAGTATTTGTAATAATGGGGCTTCTGAACTTTATTAATTTGCATTGAGAAGGACGTTCCTTCAGCAGATTTCTGGAAACGGACCCTGAATATATTGTCAGTGACATCACAAGCCCTTCCCTGATAGGATCAATGGGAGGATTGGTGACCTGTGCAAAAAGTTGTCTGAAGTAATTGAACATGCGCTGCGGCTTATCTGACATTACAGCAAGGGGGATGTCATTGCCCATTGAATTCACAGGTTCCTGACCATCGCAGGCCATCGGCCTGATTAAGAATTCCACATCTTCTTTGGAATAACCGAATACTTTAAGATATGTATTAAATGTATCATCAAGAGAAGTAGGCACTCTTTCCTTAACCACGATGTCCTTTAATTCAATCCTGTTTCCCTTTAACCAGTTGTTATACGGATTTCTTTCGGTAAGCTGCCTTTTAAGTTCATCATCAGGTACTATTATTCCGAATTTTGTATCGACAAGTAATATTTTCCCCGGCCTTAATCTTCCTTTGTGCCTTATATTTTCGGGAGGAAATACCTGGACCCCTACTTCAGAGCCCATTACTATTACATCATCTTTTGTAATTACATACCTTGATGGCCTGAGTCCGTTGCGGTCAAGTGTCCCTCCGATATACCTGCCGTCACTGAACAAAATAGAAGCAGGGCCGTCCCAGGGTTCCATAATTGTAGAATGATATTCGTAAAATGCTTTCAGACTTTCAGGGATAGGATTTTTATCATTCCAGGATTCGGGAATTAACATACTCAATGCATGAGGTAATGATTTTCCTGTAAGTACCAGAAACTCCAGGGCATTGTCAAGAGAAGCGGAGTCACTCTTTCCGGGTTCTATTATGGGAAAAAGTTTCTTCAGATCATCGCCGAATAATTCTGTCTGCATAACCGGTTCCCTGGCTTCAAGCCACATCCTGTTGCCTTTAATGGTATTAATCTCGCCATTATGTGAAAGGAATCGGAATGGCTGTGCCAGGTCCCAGGTCGGAAATGTATTCGTGCTGAACCTGGAATGAATAAGGGCAATGGCGCTCTCGATCTTTTCATTTTTCAGATCAATATAATACTGTGAAATCTGGCTTGGGGTAAACATACCCTTATAAATAAGCACTTTTGTGGATAAGCTTGGTATATAGAAGGAGCTTTTATTTATTATCGCAGACTCCCTGACCTTTTTTTCTGCCTGTTTTCTGGCCAGGTATAATTTTCTTTCAAGTTCTTCCTGTTCATAATCTCCGGAAATATAAATCTGCCTGATAAAAGGCTCGGTACTTCGTGAAATATCCCCCAGGACAGAATTGTCGACCTGGATATCATGAAAATCAATGATTTCAAGCTTTTCTGCAGCAACAGTATCAAGCAAAATCTTCTCACAATCCCTGCGGCATCTTACATTCTTAGGCAGAAATACCAGTCCGGTGCCATATTTACCCTCGGAAGGCACTTTTATTCCCCTGGAGAGAATAAATGAATGAGGGATTTGAATCAGAATACCTGCTCCGTCACCTGATGTATTATCAGAACCTTCGGCTCCTCTGTGCGACATGTTAATAAGGACCTCAAGGCCTTTTTCAACAATTGAATGTGATTTGACTCCCTTGATCTGAGTCACAAAACCAATACCACATGAGTCATGTTCATTTTTCGGGTCATATAGGCCCTGTGCTTCCGGAAATCCTGTAATCATTAAAATATATTGTTAAAGAATAATTATGAAAAAAAGACAGTATTTGAAATTATAAATCATGCAATTTCTACCCGGCAAAGTTACGATAATTGTAAAAAAGCCGAAAGCTGGCGTTCAATTTTAACAAATTATCAGACGACGAATCATAAGCCGGAAAATCAGGGAGATCACTCTCTTCCTTCCATTGGCTCATAATCAACACGCCCAAAGACATTTTTATAAGCAGGCCTGATTATCCGGGGTGATGAAAAGGTTATTTCCTCAAGCCTGTGGGCACACCATCCTGCAATTCTTGCTACCGCAAAAACAGGGGTGAACAGTTCTTTGGGGATACCTATACATCTGTATACGAAGCCTGAATAGAAATCCACATTCGCACTGATGGTCTTTGGGTGGTCGTCTCCTTTGAATTTTGCGAATACTTCAGGGGCAAGGATTTCAATATTCTCGTACAGCAGATATTCATCCATCCTGTCTTTTTCCTTTGCAAGTTCCCTGGCCTTTTCTTTAAGTAATAATGCGCGCGGGTCAGACAGGGTATATATGGCATGCCCTATTCCGTATATTTTACCTGAACCGTCCCCGGCATGTCCCCTGAGAATTTTCAAAAGGTATTCTGACAGTTCTTTTTCACTTGACCAGTCTTTAACATTCTTCATAATATCTTTTATCATCTCATTAACTCTGAGATTTGCCCCGCCATGAAGAGCACCCTTAAGAGAGCCAAGTGCAGCGGCAATAGCTGAATAAGTATCAGTCATTGCTGAACTGACGACCCTGGCGGTGAAGGTAGAGTTATTGCCGCCCCCGTGCTCGGCATGAAGTACAAGGCAAAGGTCAAGAATATCGGCTTCAAGTCTTGTATATTCCTCTCCTTTAAGCATATAAAGAAAATTCTCAGCACTGCCTAATGAGGGATCAGGATGACGGATTATCAACGATTTTCTCTGATATGAATGGCGGAACCCGAAATAGGAATATGCCGTTATTACCGGGAACTTTGATATCAGATCATGTGCCTGTAAAAGCTGGTTTGCATGATCGTAAACTTCGGCATTTTCGTCAAGTGTATACAACACGAGGACAGATCTTGCCAGCATATTCATGATATTCTTGCCTCGCAGGGAAAGGATCATGTTTTTTGTAAAATATTCAGGCAGATCTCTCAATGCTACCAGGCATGATGAAAACTCATCAAGTTCAGTTCTGTTAGGAAGTCTGCCGTATATCAGCAGAAAAACGGTCTCGTCAAAACCATGCCTGTTATCTTTCTGAAATCCGTGTACAAGATCATTAACATTTATGCCCCTGTAAAATAGTTTTCCATGGCAGGGTATAACTTTTTCGTTCTTTTTTTCATAACCTACAACATCTCCTATATTTGTCAATCCGACTAGCACGCCTGAACCATCCTGGTTTCTGAGACCACGCTTTACGTTGTATGTGGAAAATAATTCCTTGTCAATCTGAGATGCCTGAATTGAATAGGGCTCAAATTTGTCGAGTATTTTCTTCATATTTATTTTTTTTAGTTTTGAATGCTATTTGAATTAAAGAAGTTAAATTTTCAATTGAGCAAAGCAGATTATTTTCTGATTTGGCCGTTACCGAATATAATATATTTTGGGGCAGTAAGCTCTTTAAGTCCCATTGGCCCCCGTACATGAAGTTTTTGATTGCTGATACCTATTTCTGCTCCCAGTCCGAATTCGTTTCCGTCACAAAAACGGGTTGAAGCATTAATAAAACAGGCAGCGGAATCAACTTCATTTATAAATTTCATACCATTGGCATAGCTGTCAGTAATTATTGCATCCGAATGATGAGAGCTGAAATCATTGATATGATTTATGGCCTCTTCGATACTTCCGACAATTTTAACTGATAGTATAAGATCAAGATATTCAGTATGCCAGTCCTCATCAGTTGCTATTTTGATGCCTTGTATGATTTTATTTGTCTTTTCACAGCCTCTTAGTTCTACATTTGCCTTATCAAATTCCTTTTTCATGAGGGGAAGAAATTTGACGGCAATCTTTGAATGTACGAGCAACGTTTCCATCGCATTGCAAACTCCCGGCCTTTGTACTTTAGCATTGTAACAAATGTTAACGGCCATGTTTATATCAGCGAACACATCAACATAGGTATGGCATATTCCCAAATCGTGCCTGATAACAGGGATTACTGAATTTTCTTCAACAAATCTTATAAGTTGTAACCCGCCTCTTGGAATAATTATATCAATATAGTCTTTCATCTTTAGTAACCTGGATACTGATTCACGGTCAGTATCTTCTATTATTTCAACAGCGCTGTCAGGTACTCCGGCATTCTTTAACCCCTGTTTTATTAATTTAATTATACATATGTTGGAATTAATGGCATCCGAACCTCCTCTTAAAATAACTCCGTTGCCTGATTTTATTGTCAATGCGGATACTTCAACGCATACATTAGGCCTTGATTCAAATATAACTCCGATAACACCTACAGGAACTCTCATTTGTCCTACCTTAAGGCCATTGGGAAGGTTGTTCATATTAATTATTTCACCCACAGGGTCTTTAAGGCCTATTACATCATAACAAATACTGATCATTCCGTCTATACTTTTGTCAGTAAGCTCGAGCCTGTCAATAAATGCATTTGACAATCCTTTTTCCCCGGCAGCCTGCAGGTCTGAAATATTTTTTTCCTTAATCAGCGATTTGTTTTTCTCAATTTCTTCAGCAATACATTTAAGGGCAAGGTTTTTTTCGCCTGTATCAAGCCGGGCAAGTTTTCTTGAGGCAGCTTTTACTCTGACTGCTTTTTCTGTTATGACATCTTTCATTTATGTTGATTTTGCCGGTTAATAACTGTGAATAATAATTTTATGTAAAATTAGTTTCTTTTCGGGAATATTTATCCGGAATAAAATGTGTACCTATTTCTTTTCCCTCGAGAATATCAAAAATTATTGCCGGATCTGATCCACTCGTAATAACCGTATCAATATTTTCTGCGGTGCATATTTTTGCTGCAGCGATCTTTGTGACCATTCCTCCCGTGCTGAAGGCTGTTCCGGAGCTGGTAGCAAGCTTTTCCAGCTGAGGTGTTATTTCATGCACAGTATGAATGATCTCAGCTGAAGATTCTGTTTTGGGATCAGCCGAATATAAACCGTTAATATCAGAGAGCATAATAAGCAGATCCGCTGATACCAAAACAGCTACGTGTGCCGAAAGGGTATCATTATCACCAAATTCTATCTCATACGTGGCGATTGTATCATTTTCATTTATGATAGGAATAATATCCATAGACAAAAGCTGCATTAACGTATTTTTGGCATTTTCATGCCTCGCGGATTTGATCACGATATCCTTTGTTAATAATACCTGGGCAACAATCTGGTTATATTCTTCAAAGAATTTCTGGTATATTTTAATAAGTTCAGCCTGCCCGATAGCAGCGAGAGCCTGTTTTTTTGCCAGTTCGTCCGGTCTTTCCGTCAGTCCGAGGTGGCCTCCGCCAACGCCGATTGAACCCGATGAAACAAGGATAACCTGAATCCCTCTTTTATGTATGGCACTGAGGACATAGGCAAGTTTTTCCAGCAACTGAAAGTTTAATCTTCCGTTGGAATAAGACAATGTTGATGTCCCCACCTTCACAACTATCCTTTTCTTGTTTTTTAATATATTCCTGTAATTCATCTGTATTAATATTATCAATATATTATTTCATCAACTGACAACGGGTAATCGTTCTTTTTTATATTCGTTACAGTATCAGTATTGCATATTTTGTTTATTTCTTCAAACAGTTCGTATTCATTATTTGCCAGTATCGCTTTTTCCCTGCCATTCGGTATTATTAAAAACTTGCCGTTAGCATCGAATTTAAGTAATAACATATCAGCATTAATTATTCTTGCAACATTCACTGCCAGGGGATAGTTATCATCGAGCTCAATATCAGCAGTTGAAACAGCGTCGTTTTCATTGATTATCGGGATGATATTCATTTCCAGAAGGGTTTCAAAGGTATTTCTGGTATTTTCCATACCAATGTCATTGTCAATAATATCACTGGGTAATAACACCTGCGCGACAATCTGGTTGTATTCATCAAAGAATCTCTGGTAAAGCTTAATAAGTTCTACCTGCCCGATAGCGGCGGCGGCTTGTTTCTCAACAAAGGTTTTTAACGGTTGTTCAAGTTTAAGTTTTTCCTTGCCGAGTGCAATAGCGCCGGATGATACAACAAGCAATTGTTTTCCGCTGTTTTGCAAATTGGACAAA
>CAZBUF010000234.1:0-11321 GCA_964495025.1 uncultured Bacteroidales bacterium
TCTCTGGATCCTTATGGAACAGCCACAATACTGCCTTCTCAAATAGTAGTAAGTGCTGATGATAATTGTCAGATAACAGATACACTGCTTAGCAAGGATGTTTTTAGCTGTGACGATACAGGTGATAATATTATTGATATCACGGTTACCGATGCTTCAGGCAATGAAACAACATTACAGGATACGGTTGTTATAGAGGATTTTGATACCGATGAGGACGGCATGGGCAATTGTACCGATCCTGATGATGATGATGACGGTGTGCTGGATGAGGATGATCCTGATCCCCTTGATCCGGATATATTTTCAGGCATTAAAAATCCTGAGTCCTCATCAGTCGCTATATACCCGAATCCTTTTAATGATAACGTGAATCTGTCATTTGACACACAGGTAAATGACATGAGTATTACTATCCTGACAATGGAAGGAAAAACCGTTAAAACATTGACCGGATTCTCAGGTATGGAAGTAACATTTGATACAAATGATTTAAATGCAGGTATTTATATTATATTCCTTGTTAATGATAAAATCTGCAATAATTATAAATTAATTAAGAAATAATATTATTTATATATATAAAAAGAAGCCGTTTCAAATGAAAAAGAGACGGCTTTTTTTTATAAAAAACGGTTGACCCTGGTTTTTCCAGGCTTGATTTGGAGTTTGCCCGGCATATCATTGATTTACCCGAAGGTAAAAAATAAAAAAAAGCCCTGCGGGTAGCGGGGCTTAACTTAAAATATTAAATGTGTTATAATATATAAACTAAACTAGTTTAACATTTACTGCATTTAATCCTCTTCTTCCCTCTTCGAGATCAAAAAGAACTTCATCATTCTCTCTAATGCTTTCTTTTAATCCGGTTGAATGTACAAAGTACTCTTTTTCTGATTTTGCGTCTTTAATGAATCCGAATCCTTTCGAATCATTAAAAAATTTAACTGTTCCGTTATTCATAATATAATTTTTAATAATGTGTGCAAGTTATGTATTAAAAACAACAAACCGGCTTTTAAGTTCAACAAACTGAATATTAATATAATTTCATAAGGTTTAAATCTTAATCTTTGTATAAAAGAAAGTATATACAAATGACCATAATATTTGTCCGGTTATGAGCCATAAAATATTCCTTCTCCCTTTACCGTAATATTTAACAGTCAGAAACGAACCGACAGGTATTGATAATAACACCGGAGTTAAAATTACAATGCCATAAAATCCATATCTGGTTTTTATTTTAATGAGCTTCCTGTTTCTTCCTGTAAATTTTTTTTTTGTTTTTCGATTTAACACAAGTCCTTCAGGCAGGATTCTTCTCCATATTTTTATGAGAAAGTCTGAAAAAAAAACAAAGGTCAGTGTGCCAATAATACCTCCGATATTAGTGTAAACCAGTGTTTCAATAAATGACATTTTTAAAACATATATAGCAAAAGGAAAAGTAGCGGCAAATTTCCAGGTACAAAAAAATATGATAGCCAGTTCTTTCATCTGGTATTAAAAAAATCGGATAACATGTTAATGGTATCCGGTACTGCATCGGAAATAATTTCTTCAGGTGTACAAGTTCAAAGTTAAAAAAATATGATTTAACAGTCTCGCTTTCAGTGATATTTCGTACGATATAACTATTCTTTGATAATACGCGAACATCTCCCCCTCTTTTGAACAATTTCAGCCCTCATACGTTATTTATTATGAAGAATATTTAAAATGTTCAGAATAATATTAAATATTACTGTTTTATTTGTCCTGTTATTCACAACAACAGGCTACACTATATTCGAGCATTACTGTGGCGGAAAATTAGTTTCAGTCTCCGTTAACTCCCAGGCAGAACCTTGTTGCGATATGGAGGGAGATTGCTGCCATAATACATCAGAACATTTTCAGGTAAAAGAAGATTTCATTTCCACCTTTACTCATTTTAATTTTGAAAATGACGTTCTTACTTATCAGAGTTTTTCATTCAACCTTCTTTTCTATGCAGATAAACCGTATGATGAATACAACAGGCATATTTACATAACCGAATCTCCCCCGCCTCAAAAAATAAATACTTTACTATCACAACTTCAAGCATATCTTTTGTAATGGTTGGAATATATAGAAAAAAGATAGAAATAAAATTGTAACTTACTGTATTGTTTTTCATTCAGGTTTTCCACCAAAGCAAGTTGAATTTTTAAAACAACTTATTTCTATAAATTTCTTTCGATTTCAATAATTTCTAATTTATTAAAGATATGTTTAACAGGATCATAAAATTTTTCCTTGAAAACAAATTAATAACACTCATAGCCCTTACCATTTTTGTTGCCTGGGGTATTGTGTCGTCGCCATTTGGCTGGGATACCGGATTTTTGCCAAATGATCCTGTTCCTGTCGATGCCATTCCTGATATCGGAGAAAATCAACAGATTGTTTATACTGAATGGGCAGGCCGTTCGCCTCAGGATATCGAAGACCAGGTCTCTTATCCGTTAACAACAGCATTATTAGGTATTCCCGGCGTAAAGACAATACGAAGTAATTCAATCTTCGGATTATCCAGCATCTATTTAATTTTTGAAGAAGATATTGAATTTTACTGGAGCCGTACAAGAATCCTTGAAAAACTAAACTCACTACCCACCGGCACGTTACCGGAGGGTGTTACACCTTCACTGGGGCCTGATGCAACAGCTTTGGGACAAATCTACTGGTATACACTGGAAGGAAGAGATAAAAAAGGTAATCCAAATGGCGGATGGGATCCACATGAGTTAAGAACAATACAGGATTTCTATGTGAAATATTCCCTTACATCAGCAAAGGGAGTATCCGAGGTTGGCTCTATTGGCGGGTTTGTTAAAGAATATCAAATAGACATCGACCCGAATGCCATGAAAGCATTTAATATTACTGTTGCCCAGATAATGCTGGCAGTGAAAAACAGTAACCTCGATATCGGAGCCAGAACAATGGAGTTTAATCGTGTGGAATACGTTATAAGGTCCCTGGGATACATAAAAAATATTGAAGACCTTGAAAAAAGTGTTATAATAACAAGGGAAAACACACCTGTCAGGTTAAAAGATGTTGCGAGAATCAGCTATGGCCCGGCAACAAGGAGAGGAGGCCTTGACAAAGGAGGAGCGGAAGCTGTTGGTGGTGTTGTGGTTGCAAGATACGGGGCAAACCCGCTGGAAGTTATTAATAATGTTAAAGACAAAATAAAGGAGATATCTGCCGGATTGCCGGAAAAGATTCTTGATGACGGCAGTGTTTCAAAAGTAACGATCGTTCCTTTTTATGACCGTACAGGCCTTATAAAGGAAACACTCGGAACACTTGAAGAAGCACTGACATTAGAAGTACTAATCAGTATCATTGTTGTTATTGTCCTGATATTAAGCTTAAAAGCGTCTTTCCTTATTTCCAGTTTATTGCCAATTGGTGTATTAATGACCTTTATTATTATGCGGCGGTTCGGGGTTGATGCTAATATAGTTGCATTATCAGGTATCGCAATAGCTATTGGTGTGATGGTTGATGTAGGAGTTGTTTTTACCGAAAACATTATGAGGCACCTGGATTTACCTGAAAATAAATGGATTAAAGGTAAATCACTGCTGAATGTAATTTATACTGCTACTATTGAAGTAGCCCCTGCCGTAGTAACGGCCTTAACTACAACAATTGTAAGTTTTCTTCCGGTTTTTGCCATGCAGGCAGCTGAAGGAAAATTGTTCAGGCCGCTGGCATTTACCAAAACATTCGCCATGCTTTCCGCATTAATAATCGGCTTGGTAATTATCCCGACACTTGCCCATATAGTTTTCTCAATAAAAATTTATAAATCAAACATCCGTAAGGTCTGGAGCAGTATTCTGATTATTGCCGGATTGATATTCGTGATAATTTTCAAATCATTTCCTGCAGTTGCTCTTATTGGTATCGGAGTAAATAATCTGTTAGAATATAAATGGAAAGATAACCGTAAGCATTTCGTTAATTATATCAATATCGCCATTACATTAATGGTTGCCATATATTTTCTTAGTAAAGTCTGGATGCCCCTCGGTGCACAAAATAGTCTGCCGGTAAATTATTTATTTGTTGGTTTAATAATATCAGTTGTTCTTGTTGCATTGATGAGCGTTGTCCGCTTCTATCCGCAAATTCTCAGATGGTGTCTGGCTAATAAATGGAAATTTCTTAGTCTTCCTATATTCATTACTTTTTTTGGAATTATTATCTGGCAGGGATTTGACAAGATCTTTTCGTTTGCTCCTTACGCCATAAGAGAGACAAAAGTATGGCAGGCAGTATCAAACACATTCCCCGGTATCGGCAGGGAATTTATGCCCGCGCTGGATGAAGGCTCATTTCTTTTTATGCCAACAACTATGCCTCATTCGGGAACTGAAGAAAACATTGAGGTAATCCGGTTACTGGATTTGAAAGTCAACTCTATTCCCGAAGTAGATGCCATAGTGGGCAAATGGGGACGTGTCAGTTCAGCCCTGGACCCGGCTCCTGTGTCAATGTTTGAGAATGTGATTAATTATAAACCTGAATATATTTTAGATGAAAAAGGACATCGGTTAAGGTTCAGGGTGGACAAAGAAGGATATTTTATTTTGGATTATACAATCAATAAGGACGATTTAAACGAAATAAATAGAAATAATATAGAATTAAAAAAAAATAAGGCAGGTAGAAATAAGAAAGAAATTAGCGGGAATAAGAGAGAGTTGAGAAGAAATGAGGGAGAGAAAAATAGAAAGAAAGTAGAAATTAATGGAAATGAGAGGAATGGGTACAGGAAAGAAATAATAAAAAATAATGTTGAACGGGAAAGTAATGACGTAGATATAAACAGAGGCCTGGTATATGATAATAAAGCAAAAACTGTAAAAGTATATACCGGTGATAAGTGGCAGGACGCCAAACCATACCTTAAAAGCAATTTATTTCAATATATTTCAAATAATCTCTACAGGTTTTTAATAAAAAATAATCACGGAAAATACTTCCGTAACTGGAGGGAACATATTACATCACCGGATGATATCTGGAATGAGATAATAAGGCAGTCAGTTATTCCGGGATTAACTTCCGCTCCGAAGTTGCAGCCAATTCAAACACGCCTGGTGATGCTTCAGACGGGTATGCGTGCCCCGATGGGTATAAAGGTTTACGGGCCTGACCTGGAAACCATTGAACAATTTGGCTATCAGCTTGAAGCTCATTTAAAGAACGTTGAAGGTGTTTCACCAATGTCAGTTTTTGCTGACAGGGTTGTTGGCAAAGCTTATCTTGAAATTAAAATAAACAGGGATGCAATTGCCCGGTATGGAATAACTGTAAAAGATTTTCAATCAGTATTAAGCAGTGCTGTGGGTGGTATGCAGTTAACAACCACCTTTGAAGGCCGGGAACGTTTTCCGGTTCGTGTAAGGTACGCCAGAGAGTACAGGGATAATCCCGAAGATTTGAAAAAGGTACTTATACCGGCTCCTTCAGGTACACAGGTTCCACTGGGTGAACTGGCCGATATTAATTATGCAAGGGGCCCTCAGTTGATAAAAAGTGAAAATACTTTTTTGGTGGGATATGTAATTTTTGATAAACAGGATGGCTATGCTGAAGTGAATGTTGTTGAAAATGCCAAGAAATACCTGGAAGAAAAAACCGCACAGGGTGAACTGGTTATCCCATCCGGAGTGAATTATATTTTTACCGGGAATTACGAAAATCAGATAAGGGCAACAAAAAGACTTATGATGATTATTCCTGTCTCCTTATTAATTATATTTCTGATACTTTATTTCCAGTCAGGGTCAGTTATTACATCAGGCCTCATATTTACAGGGATTTTCGTCGCATTTTCCGGTGGTTTCATAATGTTATGGTTATATGGCCAGGAATGGTTCATGAATTTTTCTGTAGGGGGTATTGAATTCCGGGATATGTTTCAAATGCATACCATAAACCTGAGTGTTGCGGTATGGGTTGGATTCATTGCTTTGTCCGGAATAGCAACTGACGACGGTGTGCTTATCAGCACATATCTGAAACAGATTTTTAATAAGAAATCACCTGTTTCAGTTGAAGAAGTAAGGGCAAATGTTCTTGAAGCAGGCATGAAAAGAGTACGTCCGGCAATGATGACCACAGCAACAACTATCATTGCACTTATGCCTGTATTAACTTCTACCGGAAAGGGCTCCGATATTATGGGTCCAATGGCTATTCCCATTTTTGGAGGGATGCTGATAGCGGTGCTGACAATTTTTGTGGTTCCTGTCCTGTATAGTATGTGGAGGGAGAAGAAGGTACTAAGAAAAAAGATTGAACGGTAAAGAGATATTTAAAAATATATGAATCATTATCCTTGCATGATAAAAAAATTATAGGAGACCAATTAAAAAAATCAACCAATGAAAAGACATAAATCAATATATTTCTTTGTATTTCTGTTTGTTTCCTTATCACTTAAAGTGAATAGTCAGAAAATTTTAGATATATATCTTGAAACTGCAGCAACCAACAATCCTGCTTTAAAAGCCAGATTCAATGAATACCAGGCAACTCTGCAGGTAGTACCGCAGGTTGGCTCACTGCCTGATCCCCGGGTCTCATTCGGTTATTTTATCCGGCCGGTTGAAACAAGAGCAGGGCCTCAACAGGCAAGATTATCAGCTACGCAGATGTTTCCATGGTTTGGTACTTTAAATGCTGAAGAAAACTCAGCTATTCAAATAGCAAAAGCAAAATATGAAGCTTTCGAGGAAGCAAAATCGAACCTCTTTTACGAGGTGAAATCGGCTTATTATGATCTATACGTAATCCGAAAAGCAATCAGCATAACAACGGAAAATATTAATATACTTAATACTTTTTACCGTCTGGCTATGACAAAGATTGAAGCGGGTTCTGCTTCTGCCGTTGATGGACTGCGCACTGAGATGGAGACCGCAGACATGGAAAATCAGCTGGCACTATTAAAAGATTCCTGGTTAGCTCAATCTGTTAAATTCAACAAATTGCTGAACATTGAGAATATCAGCACTATTGAATTGCCGGATACGCTCTGGAATACAGATTTATTAACAGAAAAATCTACTGTTCTTGACAGTATAAAATCAGGAAATCATCAGCTGGCAGGTATGGAATTTAAATCAGAAGCTCTAAATTACAGGGAACTTGTTGCCAGCAGGTCAGGAAAACCCGGTTTCTCAATAGGAATTGATTATATCATCACGGGTACAACAGATAATGCTATGGTTGATAATAGCATAAACGGAAAAGATGCAGTAATATTTCCGGTTATTGGAATAACAATTCCTCTCTATCGTAACAAATATAAAGCAATGGTGCAGGAAGCTGTTTATTTACAGCAGGCAAACGAGGAACAGAAAGCTGAAAAAACAAACTTGCTTGAAACAGTTCTTGAAATGGCTTACAAGGAATATTCCGATGCCGGCAGGCGCATTACATTATTCAGCAACCAAAAAGTTCTGGCAGCTAAAGCATTACGCATACTTGAATCAGAATATACGTCTGCAGAAGCAGATTTTGAAGATATGCTGAGTATGGAAAGAAAAGTACTTATGTATTCCCTGGAACTTGAAAAAGCAAGGGCCGACAAGCAGGCATCCGTTGCATTTATTTACTATTTAATGGGAAAATAAAAAATTTAATCTGATGAAATACATAGGAATAAATTGTATGTAATGAAGGTGGAAAAATTAACTCTATTTTATTTTCGACTATTTCATCTCATTTCAAATTATTTCTGAAAATTTAAAAAATGAAAACAATAATTAATAAAAGAGAACTCAGGATTATAGCTTTTACATTAGTTGCAGGCTTAATCCTGGGCTGGTTGTTTTTCCATAAACCAGGAAATACTAACCGGGATAAACATGAATATACTGAGGATCAGGAACAGGCAACGATCTGGACATGCTCCATGCATCCTCAGATTAAACAGGATAGACCGGGATTATGCCCCATTTGTGCTATGGAACTGGTTCCACTAAACTCATTGGAATCAGGAGATGAGAATGTTACTCCTGATGAAATCCAGATGGGTGAATCCGCTGTTAAGCTGGCTGATATTCAAACTGCAGTTGTTACAAAAGGCACACCGGAGAAATCGCTGAGCCTTTCAGGCAAAGTGAAACCCGATGAGCGTAATATCTCGGAATTAACTGCACGTTTCGGCGGACGTATTGAAAAACTTCATGTTAATTATACAGGACAAAATGTTGTTAAAGGGCAGAAACTGGCAACAATTTATTCACCTGAACTTGTAACTGCCCAGAAAGAACTATTGGAAGCGGTGAAGCTAAAAGAAACAAGTCCGTCTTATTATAAAGCTGCAAAGAGTAAACTTGAACTTTGGGACCTAACGGACAGTCAGATTAATTCTATTGAAGAGAAAAGTGAGCCAACGCTGCATTTTGAAATACTTTCACCGGTTACAGGTATTGTTACTCAAAAGCATGTGTCCCCGGGAGATTATTTAAAAGAAGGCTCCACATTATTTGAGATCATCGATCTGACAAAGATCTGGATAATGTTTGACGCTTACGAAAGTGATCTGCCATGGATAAAAAACGGAGACCAGGTTGAATTTACGGTAAAATCACTCCCTGGCAGAACATTTGAAGGAAAGGTAACACAAATAGATCCGTTCATTGATGCCAGCACCCGTGTAGCAGGAGTTAGAGTTGAGTTACCAAATCCCGGGCTTACACTGAAACCTGAAATGTTTGTAACCGGTGTTCTGCATTCTCAAATCGCTGAAAAATCAAGTGAACTTCTTATCCCAAAGTCATCAGTACTATGGACAGGCAAACGTGCGGTTGTTTATGTTAAGGTACCGGACAGGAAAACTTCTTCGTTTCTATACAGAGAGATCACTTTAGGTCCGGATGCAGGTAACTTTTATATTGTTGCCCGGGGTTTAACCGAAGGTGAAGAAATTGCCATAAACGGAGTATTCAAAATTGATGCTGCTGCACAGCTTGCAGGTAAACCCAGTATGATGAATCCTAAAGGCGGAAAAGTATCAACAGGTCACAATCATGGTAATATGAATATGACCCCTGAAACCACAGATGAAAAAGAAATAAAGCATTCAACAACTTTATCTGCTCATAAGCAAAAATCAAATATACAGCATGAAACCTTCAGAGTTGAAGGTAATTGCAGTATGTGCAAGGCCAGAATCGAAGAAGCAGCCTTGTCACTCAACGGAGTGAACTCAGCAGAATGGGGCGAAGAAACAAAAATGATACATCTTTCTTTCAATGCTGATAAAGTAAAGCTTGAAAATATTCATAAAGCCATTGCAAGGGCAGGGCACGATACGGAAAAAGAAACGGCGCCCGGTGAGGTTTATGATAATCTCCCCGAATGCTGTAAGTACCGGAGAATCAAGTAACCGGGAAAAAGTTGAGTATTAACATTTAAAATTAAATCATATGAAAACAAAAACAATTTATTTAACAGTAATCATAGCTCTTATGGGCTTAAGTCCGGTTTTCGGACAGACAACAAAAACTGAAGAATTTAAAGTATCCGGCAATTGTGGTATGTGTGAAACGCGTATTGAGAAAGCCGCTAATTCAGTTGAAGGAGTATCGGCAGCAGACTGGAACATAGAAACGAAAATGATTGAAGTTGCTATTGATACTTCAAAAACTGATTTCTATAAGGTACATGAAGCAATTGCAAAGGCGGGGCACGATACGGAAATGCTTAAAGCTGATGATAAAACTTATGATGCATTGCCGAAATGTTGTCAATACAGATAACACAGGAAATTTTAAATAAGAAAAGAAGGGACTGATCCTATTAAGGGGAGCTGTCCCTTTTTAAGGGGAGCCGTCCCTCCTGAATATACAAATATAATCAACGGACAATATGTCAAAAAAAAATATATCATAGGGAATAACGTAAAATATTACTATATTTATAACATAACCCATAATTAATAATCATTCTTGGCTTTTTTTAAGAAATTAAAAAGAATGATTAATTATATTTGTACAGCATACACCCTTGAGAAAACCTAAACCTGGCTGAATTTTATATATCAGAGTTCTTGTTCTCAGTCAAAGACTTTGAATAATTCTTTGATCAAACGGTACAAACCAAAAAAATGAATTATAATGAAAAAAAGGATTAATTTGTTGAAAAACACAAGAGCAGGAAGATTTTTTGACTCTTTGGAAGAAAGAGGTGTCCCGTACAGGATCACTTTCTTTGTTATGGGAATTTTATCGACCCTGTGGTTCCTGGTCAGGGTAATCCCCAAACCATCAAGGGCCTCATATCCCTGTATGCGTGCTGCAGCACCCGTGATGTCAGGTTTTATTATCTACCTGTTAACTATTTCAGGTACTTATCTGGCTTTTAAAAGGTCAAAGAAATTTTTTAAGAAAGCTAAATATATTTACGCCTTTGTATTTTTGATCCTGGCAGTTATAGCAGGTGCTGTCTCCTTTTCACTTAATAACAAAGAAGCATCTGCCAGATCCTTTAAGACAGCCGTATTACCTGAAGGCCCGAATAATCCTATGGGAGTACCTCAGGGTATTATGCCCGGGCGCGTGGTATGGGCATGGGATGTTGATGCTACAAATTAAAACTGTACAAACGACTATGGCAGCGGTTCAACACCTGATGACAATGACGGTTATTTTATGAATAAAAATAACGACCATGAAGTTATTAACAGGATGACCAGGGATATTGTACTTCAGCTTACCGGCAAGTCAAACCTGCCCGAAGCGTGGGATGCCATGTTCAAATATTTTAATAATAAAAAGGGGCTTGGAGAAGTCAGTTATGACAGTGACCAGACAATATTTGTAAAAATAAACCAGGGTACTACAACCTGGGCATCAGGTACCGGATATTCAAGGATCGAACAAAGCTGGGCATGGGGCAAATCCGAATCGACCGGACAATTGCCACTGGCAATACTTACACAATTGATCGAGGATGCAGGAGTCCCACAGGATAAGATTTATATCGGTGATCCCATAGGGCATATCTGGGCAGATGTTTACGAAACACTGCATGATGCTTTTCCTGATGTTCATTATGTAGATAATTCAGGGACAAGTTACGGAAGGACACTTATCAGTCCTGAAGCCAGCCCCTCTATGATATTTTCTGACAAGGGGCATATTGTGAATATGGATGAGAATTATTTATATGATGCTATGGCTGACGCCGATTACCTGATTAACCTGGCATGTCTGAAATCTCATGAAAGGGCAGGAATTACAATGTGCACAAAGAAC
>CAZBUF010000235.1:0-3139 GCA_964495025.1 uncultured Bacteroidales bacterium
GTCTCCCGTCATACTCCATAATGTAGATAAATTCCCGGATCTTAAAGACAAGTCTATATATCTTGCAACTAAGCTTACAAGTACTAATCCCGACATCGAAAAAGCATATGCAATTATTGAAGTCCCTACGGATATTCTGCCGAGGTTCATTTCCCTGCCTTCCGATAACCACAGGAGATTTATCATATTGCTTGAAGACATTATAAGATTCTCATTAAAAGAGTTATTTTCAATATTACATTATGACATATACGAAGCATGGATTATTAAACTGACAAGGGATGCGGAACTTGACATGGACAATGACGTGTCAAAAAGTTTCCTGGAACTTATTTCAAAAGGAGTTAGCGGCAGAATAAGCGGGCAGCTGGTAAGGTTTGTATTCGACAATGGCATTGCCAAAGATTTGATGGATACTATAATTAACAAACTCAGTCTTGAAGAAGATGATAATTTGATACCCGGAGGAAGATGCCATAACTTTAAGGATTTTATGAGCTTTCCAAATGTGGGGGGAGACAACCTTATATATAAAAAAGAACTGCCTCTGGGCCACTACCTGATTAAAAGCCATAAAAGCATCCTGGAAACAATGGCCGAAAGGGATTTTATGATACATGTACCCTATCAGGACTTCAGTATCTTTGTAAGGTTGCTTCAGGAAGCTTCGCTTGATCCATATGTGAAGAATATTTCGATAACTGTATACCGGGTCGCCCGTAATTCGAATGTTATGAATGCTTTAATGACAGCCGCAAGGAACGGTAAAACTGTTAATGTAGTTATTGAATTACAGGCCAGGTTTGATGAAGAAGCAAATATCTACTGGTCACGGCAGCTTGAAGAAGCCGGTGTTAATGTCTTTTTTGGAATTCCTAATCTTAAGGTGCACACAAAATTAGTACTTATCTCACGAAAAGAAGGCAAAAGTATAAAGAACTTTTCCTGCGTTAGTACAGGAAACTTTCACGAAGGCAATGCTGCAGTTTATTCCGATCTGATATTATTTACAGCTGATAATAGAATAACCCGCGAAGTAAAAAGAGTATTTGAGTTTTTTGCAAATACCTATAAAAACTATACATACCGGCATCTGGTTGTTTCACCACTATACATGCGCAGGAAGATGTATTCACTGATTGACAATGAGATTAAGAATGCAAAAAATGGCAAGGAAGCTTATATAATAATCAAAATCAATAACGTGGTTGATAAAGATATGATTTATAAGCTTTACCAGGCAAATAATGCAGGAGTTAAAATAAAACTTATTATACGCGGTATTTGTTCATTGATCCCGGGGATCAAAGGAATGAGTGAAAATATAACTGCCATAAGTATAGTAGATAAATATCTTGAGCATTCCAGGATCCTGGTATTCTGTAATGGGGGTAATGAATTATATTTTATTACTTCTGCCGATTTAATGGTGAGAAATCTTGACAGAAGAATAGAAACAACATGCCCGATCTATGACCCGGTAATTCAACAGGAACTCAAGGACCTCATTAACCTGCAGCTTAGCGACAATGTTAAGGCAAGAATAATTAATGAAGAACAGGATAATCATTACCTTAAATCAGAATCAGGGAAAAAGCTGCGATCTCAGGTTGAACTTTATAAATATTATCAAAAAAATCTCATGGATAAAAGCTGACTTTTATTCTCCCATTCATCATTATTGAAAAATCAGGAATATGAATTACGAAAAGATTTGTAATTATACCATTGAACTGGCAAGAGAAACAGGAGATTACATCATCCAAAGCCAGGATAAAGTTATTCACCGGAGAATAGAAACCAAAGGAAAACACAATTTTGTAACTGAGGTTGATAAATGTTCTGAAGAGAAACTAATCCGCGGACTGGGGAAAATATTAGATGGCTCAGGATTTATTGCAGAAGAAGGCACTAACAAAAAGAGGGGTGAAAAATATAACTGGATTATCGACCCGCTTGACGGAACAACAAATTACATCCACGGTGCTCCGCCTGTTGCGATCAGTGTAGCGTTGATGGAAGATAATGACCTTGTTATCGGAGTTGTTCTTGAAATGACTTTCAACGAATGTTTCTATGCATTTAAGGGCAGCCCGTCATTTCTGGACGGACAGGAAATTAAAATATCCCCGACAAAAAAGGTGAAGGATTCATTAATTGCAACCGGCTTCCCGTATAATGATTTCGGAAGGCTTAAGCCATTTATGAAAACACTGGATTATTTCTTTAATAACTCCCATGGCGTCCGCAGGTTAGGTTCAGCCGCCACTGACCTGGCATATGTCGCATGCGGGCGTTACGATGCATTTTATGAATACAACCTTAATTCATGGGATGTGGCAGCAGGATCATTCATCATTAAACAGGCAGGGGGAAATGTTGCTGACTTCAAAGGAGGAAATAACTTCGTTTTTGGAAAAGAAATTGTGGCCTCCAATAGTAAAATATTTGAAGAATTTCTTGGAATAGTTGGTAATTTTATGAATAATTGAAATCTTTGGATAAATAATATCCTTTTTCAAAATACCGATGTTAAAAATTATTTACAGATTCTTTTATATTCCTGTCTGGCTCTTTGCTTTACTGCCATTAAGAATAATCTATATTATATCTGATTTTCTGGCCTTTCTGCTTTTTTATGTTATAAAATACAGAAAGAAAGTTGTATTTGACAATCTCAGAAATTCCTTTCCTGACAAATCTGAAAAAGAAATATCAACTATTGCCATGAAATTTTACCGCCACCTTTGTGATCTTATGATGGAAACAGTAAAAATAATTCACATGTCACCGAAGCAGGTAGATAAAAGATTTGAATATCAAAATCTTGAACTGGTATCGGATTTATATGATAAGGGAAAAGATATTGCTATGATAACAGGGCATTATGGAAACTGGGAATGGCTGTCGAATTTCCAGATTAAATTAAAACATAAATTAATATGTATCTATAAGCCATTAAAAAACAAATTTGTTAATAAGCTTGTTCTGGACATACGCAGTAAATATGGCATTACAATGGTTCCTATGAAGGATGTTTACAGGGAAATTTTAAAATGTAAGCAGAATAAAGAAGCCCTGGTAGTATATTTTTTGGGAGATCAGCGTCCCCCAAGAAGAAATAAATTCTGGACAACAT
>CAZBUF010000236.1:0-3572 GCA_964495025.1 uncultured Bacteroidales bacterium
ATCGAGTTGCCCCGTCCCTTATGAATATCAAGTCCCGAATGGCCGCCTTTCAAATTAGTAATGCTTACCCTGAAAGGAACATGACTGGCGGGAGCTTTCTCCGTAGTGTAATCAAAAGTTATATTTGCGTTAATACCTCCTGCACAGCCAATGAACAGCTCCTCATCATCCTCTGAGTCAAGGTTCAATAATATATCACCATCAAGCATTCCCGGCTTTAACGCCGTGGCTCCCGTCATTCCCGTCTCCTCATCAATTGTGAATAAAGCTTCAACAGGCCCGTGTTCAATATCTTTTGAATCCAGTACCGCCATCATCGCGGCGACTCCTATTCCGTTATCAGCGCCAAGAGTGGTTCCTTTTGCCGTAACCCATTCCCCGTTAACATATGCCTCAATAGGGTCTTTTTCAAAATCATGGTCCTTATCCGTATTCTTTTGCGGCACCATATCCAGGTGTCCCTGAAGAACTGTGACTTTCTTCTTTTCCATACCTTTTGTCGCAGGTTTTTTAATAATTATATTTCCTGCATCATCCTTAATTGTCTCATAACCCAGCTTTTTGCCAAAGTCATAAACAAAATCCGCTGCTTTGCCTTCACTCTTTGAAGGGCGCGGGATTCCTGCCAAATCATTAAAGAACTTCCATAATAATTTTGGTTCAAGGTCAGTGATTTGTGATTTCATATATGTTTGCTTTGATAATTATCCGGTCAAAAATATAATAATTTATTAATAACATTTAAAATTTAATAATGCAATTTGTGTATTAATTATCATTATTACAATATTGGAGTATTTTTTTATCATTATTTATGCGATATGCAAACAATTAACAATCCAGCAATTCAGCCATTCAGCCATTCAGCAATTCAGCAATTTAGCAATTTAGCAATAGAGCAATAGAGCAATAGAGCAATCCAGCAATTCAGCAATTCAGCAATTCAGCAATTTAGCAATAGAACAATAGAGCAATTCAGCAATTTAGCAATTTAGCAATTTAGCAATAGAGCAATAGAGCGATAGAACAATTCAGCAATTTAGCAATTTAGCAATTTAGCAATAGAACAATTCAGCAATTCAGCAATTTAGCAATAGAACAATAGAGCAATTCAGCAATTCAGCAATTCAGCAATTTAGCAATTTAGCAATTTAGCAATAGAACAATAGAGCAATAGAGCAATCCAGCAATTCAGCCATTCAGCAATTCAGCAATTTAGCAATAGAGCAATAGAACAATAGAGCAATAGAACAATTCAGCAATTCAGCAATTCAGCAATTTAGCAATTTAGCAATTTAGCAATAGAACAATAGAGCAATTCAGCATAAAAGCAATCTATAAATTTAACATTTCTTTTGGAACAAAAATTACTATCTTGCGCTGTTTAATTAAACACATCAGACTTTTATACTTTAATAACCTGTGATTATTATTCCGGTAAGTAAATGAAACGGTTGATATCAGCATTTATCTCACTAATACTTTCTGTTACGATCACTTCTCAAACAGTAAAATGGTATACTGTCGAAGAGGCCCTGGAACTGAATAAAAAAGAACCCCGCAAGTTAATTGTTGATGTATATACTGACTGGTGCGGATGGTGCAAGGTTATGGAAAAAAATACATACAATCATAAAATTATTGCCGAATATGTAAATAAAACATTTTATATGGTCAAGCTGGATGCAGAGCAAAGAGAGGATATTAAATTCGGGGAAAGGACATACAAATATGTGCCGCAGGGAAACAGGGGTTACCATGAGCTGGCAGCTGCGTTCCTTGATGGAAAGATGGGGTATCCATCTGTTGTTTTTTTCGATGAGAAGAACAGAAGACTGCAATCGCTGCAGGGATATATCAAAGCAAAGCAGTTTGATGAGATTATCAAATACATCGGGGGGAACCACTACAGGGCCATATCCTGGAATGAGTTTCTGGAAAATTATAAATCACCGATCATTGAATAGACTATTCGCCGTTAACAGAGTATAGCATGAGGCTGCCAAACTGAAAGACGGGTACTTGTGTTTCAATAATTATTCCTTTATCAAAAACCAGCCTTATATTTGCCAGATCCGGCAACCTTATAAAAAAGGAATTTTCACATACAGTAACCTTCTCCGTATTATCAGAGTCCTTGATACCTATGCTCCTATCAAGATCATCAACCTCTATGAATACAGGCCTGCCCCTGACATCTTCCCGATCAATAAATCCGTCGGTGAGGGAAAACCGGAACAAAATCTCCTTTGATTCCTTCCTTGTATTTTCAGGTATATACTGCATTGTTTTTATGAAATTCCCGATCTGCTTTTTACCTGTGAATAGTGATAAATACTCACTTTCCAGCTTATTTAACTCATCAATCGCTACTGCCATAGCATCGCCATCAGGCATAAAATCATACTGGCCTGAGATCAGTTTAAATCTCCTTTTCCTGATCTTTATAATAAAATTGGCAGCTTCCTCTGCCTTATCCTTAAGTGACTTATTTACATATTGTTTTCTAAGGACCGGGATTTTTATATATGTTGAATCTTTGAATATTTCTTTGTAGGATGTATCAGTTTTTATATCAATATTGCGTTTCACAGATAAATCAGTATAATAAACGTTCTTCCCGGAAATATTATCCTGCTCGTAGAACATATGCCTTTCAAACAGTCTGTCAGGGCACAATATCAGGCTATCATCAACCAACCGGGATAGTTTCCGGTCCAGGGTTTTTACATTTTCCTTTTTTATAGCAAAGAAATAATCAGGGTCAGCTTCATTATATGAGCCAATGTCAACATTTGAAATTGCCCACTCCACCGTGCTGCTGTCAGGAACATTCTTTATACCCAGGTATTTATCGGCATAACTATGAAACGGGCCCGGAATAACCGTTGTTTTGGTGGCATATACCGATATATAAAGAATAGTTTTCGGTAATGCATAAACAGACCGGTTTTGATCCGGATAACTCAGTTCGTTGACTTTTGTAACATAGAATTTCTCCTGTGCAACGCAACCGGCTAATAGAAAAGCTAATATTACCAATAGATATTTCATATTCATCTTACTGTTTATAACTTAAGAGCCTTAAATAAGCTTTACCTATATTATCCAGGATATCCGAAGCTATTAATGAATCCTCTCCTTTATCTGCAGCTGCAATATCGCCTGCCAGTGCATGTAAAAATACCCCGGCCATTGCTGCATATTCCGGCATATACCCCTGGGCAAGCAAAGATAAAATAATTCCTGTTAAAACATCACCGCTGCCGGCAGTAGCCATTCCTGGATTTCCCGATGTATTGAAAAAGCAGCGGCCATCAGGGCATACGGTTGTTGTATATGCTCCCTTGAGGATTATAAATAGCTTATATTTTACAGCAAACCCGATCTGAGCTTTGATCCTCGATAAATTATCGCTGTATGAACCTGCCAGCCTCTCAAATTCTTTAGGGTGGGGTGTTAAAATAGTATTTTCAGGTACCAGGGTAAGCCATTCTTTGTTGGCGGATAATATATTCAATGCATCGGCATCCATTACCAGCGGGGAATCTGCCTTTTCCAGCAGTTCCCTG
>CAZBUF010000237.1:0-1970 GCA_964495025.1 uncultured Bacteroidales bacterium
AAAAGTCTTTGGATACTATCCGGCCTCTACAGGTTCTTACTTTATGGATGCTGAACTGTTAAATTATATCAAAGGGAAGTATCCGATGGTAAAGACCGCCATAGCCACATGTTTTGAAGAAGGGCCGAAAATATTCCGCCATACCAATTCTTCATGGTATACATTAATGGACGGTTCACCATGGACCGCATGGATTCCTTCAAAATACAATACACATGCAATAGCGGAAAATGAAGATGATGATATCGGTATCGTTGCAATACCCCATCTATCACGTGATTTGCTCGCTATTATGGATAACGCCGGTGATATGTTCGGAACTCATCCGCAGAATATCATTCGCGGCCTGATATACGAAGGAGACCGCTTACCATATATGTATAACCTGGTTGACCAGTATCAGGTGATGAAAAAATACAACAAAGGATTCAGTTACAATCTTGTATATGTAGGGCCGGGCTGGATGGGTAAGGGTGGACGCTGGGAAGCTGACTACAGGATACTTAAAAAAAGCTACGAGGATTTCCTTGATTATTATGGCCAACTGAAGAATCAGGGCAAAGTAGAGGATATGACCATGACCGAATTCGCAGATTGGTTTCGCAGGAACCAACCACGTAGCGGACCGCTCTGCGGCCTTTGGAAAGACATTCTTTGGGGAACAAGGAATCAGGCATTCTGGTATGCCGACTCAAAGTTTCGTGTCCAGATTGACTTAAAGCAGGGCGGGGCTATTACAGACCTGCGTCCCTATGCATCTCAATTGTCGAGTCCATGTGGCGCAGGCACAAAAGCGAATCAGGATGCATCTTATCCTTTCATTGTTCACTCCCGCTACCGCGCCGGTGCATTTACCCATTATGCAGGTGAAGGATCAATTAAAAGCTGCAAAGTGCGTTACGGTCCTGAGGAAATTGACATCAGCGCCTGCAGAAGTACAGGAATATATCGCGAAGGAAAGGGCTGTCGTATTCTGGAGGTCAGACCGGTTGAAATTGAATTTGTTAACCTGACAATTAAGTTGTCAACAACATATACTTTTAAAGAAAATACCGGTGAAATCCTGATAAGCCGTAAAATTGTTGAATCAAGCGTATCTGAAGCAAAAGTGGAGGTTGATGAATTCCTTACTTCCTGCTGGGGTACGAATGAGTATCCGGAAGATTTAACAGGATGCCTGCTCTCAGTTACAGGAAACGATGGTTCACGAAATGAACTTAGTTACGAATACAGGTGCAGAGAATATGCCGCCGAAAATGTAAAATGTGTAGAAGCTGTTATTCCTCACGTTCAGACAAAAGTCAGCCTTACCCCTGTTGATGGGGATTGCAAAGGTTATTATGAAGAAGGATATTCGTTTGCACCGAATTTAAAAATTGGTATATCAAAAACAATTAAACTAAATGAGGAGTTAGTAACATGTCTCAAGGTAGAAAAGGGAAAATAAATTATCGCTGTCCCAATTGTCTGTTCCGCGATATAGACTTTGATCTGCTTCATGATAAGGAAATAGACCAATACTATTGCTTAAGATGCAACTGGGAAGGAAGTGAACATCAGATACTGTTCCTTTATGGCATCTATAAGCATAAATATAAAGACATGCTTAAACGGTTTACAGTCGAAGATATCCTGGCAAAAGATGAAGACTGAAAGATCATAAAACGGAATTCAGGATTACAGTTAAGGACTTTTTTGTACAGCCCGCGAACTGATAAATCAGTAACCAGTTAAAAACGGCAAATGAACCAATACGGGAAATTAACAGGCCATTTTACTCTTCCTGCTCAGAAAGGTATGGATAAGGAGGTAAAGATGCTTATTGAAAAGTGGGGGGTCGATGCGGTTCGTGACAGTGATGGAACTGTACTTTCTCCGGAAATACTGAGTATGGGGCCCAAAGTATACTCAACTGTTTGCCTTATAAGAGCTGATCAGGAATGGGCGGAGACCCATCCGGATCAATGCCA
>CAZBUF010000238.1:0-3014 GCA_964495025.1 uncultured Bacteroidales bacterium
AGGAATCCGAGCAGGGTTAAAATAAGAATAACGCTGGCTGCTTTTAAAGCACGATGGGTAAATATCTGCTTATTTCTTCCAGGTACAGGTCTGGTAATTAATTTTTCACTTACATTCTGCCAGCCCTCTTTCACATCCGGTTCATAGTTAGTGTATGCCCTGAAAATAAGCTTTCTTTTCTTTTGAAAATCTTTAAACCGGTTGACGTTTTCATCGGATTCATTCAGCCAGTTTTCAAATATTTTTTTCTCTGATTTGGTGGCTGATTTATTAAGGTACTTAATTGCCAAATCAATATTCATTTTTGGTTCCATAATATTCATGTTTATCAATAAGGCGAAATTCCTTTAAAAAATCCCAAACACAAATTCGAATTTTCTACCTCAAACCGGAGAAATAAAACTAAAAAGAAATAGCAACAGGAATAGATATCAAAAAAGGAATGGCGCAGGCGAAACGGTGGTTATTCAAAAATGCATTTATCTTTTTATTGGCAATAATAATTTGATTCTGTACTGTTTTTACTGAAATTTTCAGTTGTCCGGCAATCTGTTTATTTGATAGTTCTCCAAAAGTGCTCAGGGAAAAAATTATATGACATTTTTCAGGTAGTATATCCAATGCTTTACGTGCCAGTATTAATATTTCTTCTTCTTCAATATTACTGTCTGCAAATATGTTACCGGGAAGTTCATATGCTGCATCTTCGGTTACAAATGTTAGTTTTGTATATTTATTTCTCAGATAATCAATTGATTTGTTTTTAACTGCTTTATATAAATATGATTTTACGGAGGAATGAATTTTCAACTTGTCTCTTTTTTTCCATAAATAAATAAATTGTTCCTGCACGATATCTTCTGCGATATGTTCTCTTCTGACAAACTGAATTGAATACCTGCAAAGCTCAGGGTATAATTCGTTAAAAAGGATTTCAAAACCTGAAATATCAATGTTCTTAAAAGCAGAATTTATATTGTTTTTGAAACTGATATTCATTTATTGTATTAATTCACAAATAAATAATAAATATACAACGATTAAAATATTATCAAAAATTATAACAAAGCACTTTTGTAATAAAAGAAAATTACTTAAAGAATAATCCGGTTAAGGATATTTCATCATCATAATATATTTATTGTATCTTTAAAATTATTGTCCGATAGACAGTTAATCAGCACATAATAACATACCAGACAAAAGATTAATACCAGTATCAATGGTTCCAGGGTATTCCGCTCAAAATATCAGTATCTTTCCTGATCCGGCAAAGGCAGCGCCTGACGGACTGCTTGCCACCGGAGGTGACCTGTCGGTGAATACCCTGATTGATGCATACTCACACGGCATATTTCCCTGGTTTACTGAAGGCTCGCCTATACTTTGGTGGTGCCCTGATCCCCGGCTTGTATTATTTCCCGGCAAATATAAACCCTCAAAATCACTGGTGCGTATCATTAACCGGAATAAGTTCACCGTGAAGATCGATACCTGCTTTAGCAGGATTATCGAAAATTGTGCCTTAATTGAAAGAAAGGGACAGGAAGGAACATGGATAACAAAGGAAATGAAGGAGGCCTACATACGGCTGCATGAAGAAGGATATGCACATTCGGTGGAAACATTTTATAATAACAGGCTTGTCGGCGGCTTGTACGGCGTCTCCCTCGGCAAGGCTTTTTTCGGGGAATCGATGTTTTTTGAAATGGCCGATGCCTCAAAGGTTGCCATGTATCACCTGGTGGAGAAACTGAAAGAAATGGATTTTCAGCTTATTGATGCGCAGCAATCAACACAACATCTGAAAAATATGGGAGCAGAAGAAATTCCGGGGAAGAAGTTTTTGAAATTATTAAAAGCAGCTTTGAAGGAGCCGGCAAAAAAAGGAAAGTGGTGAAAGTTACGAAGATCAGTACCCTATAACCCAGAGTATCCTTTCTTTATCAGCACATTTTTCAGTAAGTTCAATAATATCCTTAATTACATGTTTTAACTTTGAAGAGATAGATTCCCATTTTTCCAGCCAGTTTTTATCACGCTTAGAGAGTTCGTCCATAAACTCCCTGCCAAATAACTTACCGGAGATCAGATTTTCAAATTCATCCTTCGACTTAATATTCTCAAACTCTTCGAGGTCCTGTAACAGTTCATTTCTCAAAGGAATAATTTTACGGGAATTATATTTTGTTGAACTGAAATAATCGTAAAGCTTATTTGCATTTTCAAAACAACTGGTAAATAAATTAAAAACAGTACCGTCAAGATATTTTGATTCCGAGTCACAGCGCCTGTAATTATTATTATCTCCGGTTATGTTAAGCTCAACAAAATTAAGCTCGTCGGCATTAAATATTTCTATTTTCATATTAAGGACTTAATTTTATTCTAATATAATATAAATAAATATATTAATTCTTCATCAAATACCAAAATTATAAGTAACAGCTAAGAATTTGTATTATTTTTATTATTATTTGTGTAAGTATTCCGAAAGATTTGAAAATTATTAATAAAGAAACCTGCCATGATTAATCCGGAAGAATTTAAACAGCAAGCATATAAGTTTATTGACTGGATAGCTGAATATTATGGAAATATTGAAAAATATGCCGTTAAACCTGATATTGAGCCTGACCGGATATATAAACAATTACCTGACGAACCGCCCGAAAACGCAGAGGCTGTTGATAAAATATTTGAAGATTTCAACAATATTATACTGCCGGGTATGACGCACTGGCAAAGCCCTGATTTTTTTGCCTATTTCCCTGCAAATTCCAGTCTGCCCTCGCTGCTGGCTGAGATGCTTACTGCTGCCCTGGGTGCCCAGTGCATGAAGTGGGAGACTTCACCTGCAGCAGCCGAGCTGGAAGAGATGGTCATGGACTGGCTGAAGATGATGCTCGGACTGCCTGATGATTTTCATGGCGTGATACAGGATTCAGGATCAACATCAACCCTTGTTGCATTATTGACCGCCAGGGAAAAAATGTCAGGCTTTAAGATTAATG
>CAZBUF010000239.1:0-11972 GCA_964495025.1 uncultured Bacteroidales bacterium
GCTGCTGAGTGAAGAGGAACAGGCAGAGTGCGTCTTCAAGACCGGCTACGCCTGGTTCATGAAAGATGATCCTGAAAAAGCCAGGCTGGCTTTCAATGAGATAAAAGATAAAAAGTCGAAATATTCTGCATCTGCTATCTATTATTACTCACATATCGCCTATAACCAGGAAAATTATCAGACCGCATTAAATGGCTTTTTGCAGCTTACCGATGATGAAACATTCTCAGCTATTGTGCCTTATTATATCACCCAGATCTATTTTCTTCAGAAGAAATATGATAAGGTAATTGAGTATGCACCGGGATTACTGGAAAATGTCACTGAAAAAAGGCTGGCTGAAGTTGCAAGGATAACAGGCGAATCATATTATATGCTTGAACGTTACGGGGAATCAGTTCCATACCTGGAGAAATATATGGAAAATTCAGAATATATAACACAGGAGGATAAATACCAGCTTGCATATGCATATTATAGATCAGGTGAGATTGAAAAAGCTGCAGATATGTTTGGAAAGCTTTCAGAGGGAAACACATTACTATGCCAGAATGCGCTGTACCACCTTGCTGATTGTTATCTGAAACTTGACAGGAAGCACCAGGCAAGGATGGCATTTGCATCAGCATCAAAACTTGAATATGATCCGGCGATCAGGGAAGATGCACTGTTCAACTATGCCCTTGTAACATATGAATTATCATATTCTCCTTTTAATGAAGCAATAGAGACCTTTAACGATTATATAAGCCTTTATCCTAATTCCGTCAGAACTGATGAAGCATACAATTACCTGGTTATGGCATACCTGAATGCCAGGAACTACAGGCTTGCACTTTCGTCAATTGACAGGATAAAAAGCAAGAGTGATGATATAAAGAAAGCCTACCAGAAAATATCATATTACCGGGCCCTGGAACTAATAAATAATCTGAAATTCAAAGAAGCTATCATCCTGTTTGACGGATCGGATAAATACGGAAGCTTTAACAGCAGACTCGATGCACTGACATATTACTGGAGGGGTGAAGCATATTACAGGTTGGGGGATTATGATAAAGCCATAGCAAACTATAAGCGTTTTATTGAAAAACCTGTATCATTTGGCCAGGAAGAATTTAATATTGCACACTATAACCTGGGTTATGCATTCTTCAAAAAGAAAGAATACCCTGAAGCGGCTTCATGGTTCAGGAAATATACGGGGCTTGCCAAAGAAAGCAATGATATTACCGTTGGTGATGCCTATAACAGAATCGGAGACTGTTTCTTCATACGTATGGATTATTATTCTGCAATTGACTTTTATAGCAGGAGCATAAAAGCCGGCACTACCGATGTTGATTATGCGATATTTCAAAAGAGCCTGGTATTGGGAGTTAATAATAAATTCGGGGAAAAGATACAGAATCTGAATCAGCTTCTGAGTTCATACCCACATTCAACATTCACCGACGATGCTCTTTATGAGATCGGCGAAAGCTATGTATCAAATAAGGAACCTGATAAGGCTGTGGCAAGTTACAGTAAGATCATAATCTCGTATCCTAATAGCAGCTATGTAAGCAAGGCATTAATAAAACTTGGCCTTATTTATTATAATGCTGACAATATCGAAGAATCGATGAAATTATATAAGAGGGTTGTGACTGATTATCCCGGAACCAGCGAAGCTCAAAGCGCATTAAGAGGTATCAAGAACATTTATGTTGACAGGAATGATGTTGATACCTATTTCGATTATGTTAACAGTCTTGGTGATTTTGCAAAAGTAGGCTTAAAAGAACAGGATTCGCTGAGTTATATCACTGCGGAGAAACTATATCTGGCAGGTGATTGTGAGCACTCATCACAAAGCTTTAAAAAATATATTGAAAAGTACAGTGATGGCAGCTTTATCCTGAGTGCCCATTTCTATAAAGGTGATTGCAATTACCAGCTAAATAAGTACGATGAGGCTATTGAATCATTTGAATACATAATAGGCAAACCAAAAAATATATATACTGAACAGGCATTGCTGGGGGCTTCAAGAATCAAATTCAGGCAGAAAGATTATTCAGGGGCGCTCGGCTACTATAAAAGACTGGAAGAAGTAACTGAACTGAACAGCAATCTGCAGGAAGCCCGTGTTGGTATGATGCGCTGCTATTATCATCTGGAGGATTACAATAATGCTGTTGATGCATCAAAAGCTGTCATCAGCTCGGAAAAAATCGCTAAGGGACTTGAACGGGAAGCGAGATTCATACTGGCAAAATCCCTTGCTGCTAAAGGCAGGTTGATGCTGGCACTGGAAGAATTTCAAAAAGTTGCCGTTGAAGTGAACAGTCCGGAGGGGGCAGAATCAAAATTCAGGATTGCCGAGATTTATAATTTGCAGGGTGAGCCTGAAAAAGCTGAAAAAGAAATATTTGATTTCACTGAGAAAACTACTCCCCATCAGTACTGGATGGCAAAAAGCTTTATCCTGTGGTCGGATATATTTGCAGCAAAAGGTGACGAATTTCAGGCAATTCAAACGTTGCAGAGTATTATTGATTATTATGAAGAATCGGATGACGGGATCCTTAAAACTGCCGGGGAAAAGAAAGCCGGACTAATAAAGAAGCAGCAGGCAAATGAACAGTATATAGAGAAACAGGCCCTGGAGATAAATATTGGTGAAGAGTAGAAATGACTGATAATATTAATGAACTTAAATTTTATATTCTTTTATTATATGAAGCTATCGATAAAGAACATTTTACCGGCACTATTACTGTTTACTTTTTATAATCTGCATGCACAGCAAATAAACAGGGATGTCATAGTTGTTAAGCCTTATGAACCTTCCCTGTCAGATGCATATAAAATAAATGCTCTTCCTGAAATTGATGATACTGTTATAATAACACCTTCTTTTAATTACTCTTTATTGCCGGCCGGCATAAAAACTGAATTTGAACCAAAAGCAATTAATCCGGCCAAAATGACCATTCCCCTCTCAAAGTTGTATAAAAATTATATAAAACTGGGATTAGGAAACTACTTTACTCCTCTTGCCGAATATAGCTATAACACCCTGCGTTCAAAAGAATACTCATTGGGAGCATATTTACGGCATAAATCCTCACCATCAAAGCTCAAACTGGATAACGGGGAGAAGGTCCCTGCCGGATACAGTAACAGCACAGTCAACCTGTACGGGAAGAAGTTCTTTGACAACAAAGCCATACTTACCGGAAATATCAACTTCGAAAAGGACGGGATCCACTTTTATGGATACAACACAGAAATAGCAAATGACACGTTTCCTGAGATTGACAGAAAAGAAATAAAACAGAATTATTTATTATTCAGCATATCCTCCGGCATATATTCCTCTGATTCCGATTCCGCACATTTCAATTATAATATTAATGCCGGGTTTGATTTTTTTCATGATTACTATGATAATAATGAAAGTAAGTTAGCACTTGCAGGCAGCTTCAGGAAGGCCATAGGGAAGCAGCTTGCTGGCCTTGACGCCTCTGTGAACAGCTTCGGCAGCAGTGAATCCATTGATTCGGTAAACCATACCTTGATAGCCGCAAAACACTGGATCAGTAAAAGCACATCTGAGTGGAAAGTAATTCTCGGATTTAATGCTTATGTTGATATATTGGATAAAGCAAAAGCTTTTATTTATCCCAAAGCCGAACTGCAGTTCAATATAATCGAAAAAATACTTGTCCCCTATGTTGGCATTGACGGTTATCTCGATATAAACAGCTACAGCAGCATTACCTGTGAAAACCCGTTTGTCACACCCGCCCTTAATGTAAGCACGTCAAAAAACAGACTTGTGGCCTATGCAGGGTTAAAGGGAAAACTGAATTCAAAAAGCTTATACCGGATTGATGTTACTTATTGCGCGATAAATGATATGCATTTTTTCGTTAACGATACTTCATTTGAATATCTTAACCGCTTTAACGTGGTATATGATGATATTGAACTGATAAAATATCATGGTGAAATAAATATTAATCCTGAAGGAAAAGCAAATGTATTTTTGAAAGGAAATTATTATAAATACGTAATGTCAGATCAGGAAAAACCCTGGCACAAGCCTGAATATGACATTAATTTATGCCTTTCATACAACTTGAGGGACAAGATCCTCTTCAGCACCGATCTTTATATCATAGGAGAAAGGTTTGCCAAATCATACGATCCTGCAGTTGATTATATAAAACTTGATATAATTCCTGATTTAAACTTTGGTATTGAATATCGATATTCAAAGATATTATCAGGTTTTGTCAGCTTGTACAATATTACTTCCGATAAGTATTTTTTATGGAACCAATATCCCACACAAAGATTTAACTTCCTGATGGGATTTACGTATAAACTATAATAAATCACGGTTTTTTTCACAACTCTTAAATCCTTTTCAGACAATACTTCAGTTTGTTGATTATTTGTTGATATTTCATTGATTTATAGAGCTTTTTTTGAAAATATAATGCCCGGTTTTTACTATCTTTGTTAACAGGATAACAAATAAAATCAGGAGGGATCAAAAACGTTGACATAACTATTTATATCCTTTTCAACTTATGCTTGAATAACCCATCTAATCTGACTGGATAGCGCTAATTATTTAACCCTTGAACAGATTCTACAGAAAGTAGTATTGATATTGAAACATTAACTGATATATAAAGAATATGGTAAAGAACGAAAAAGACAGCAAAGGATTACCAAATCCGAAGGAAAATGGAGAATATTCAGCAGAGAATATTCAGGTATTGGAGGGACTGGAGGCAGTTCGCAAGAGGCCGGCAATGTATATTGGTGATATCAGCACAAAGGGTTTGCATCATCTGGTATATGAAGTGATAGATAATTCCATAGATGAGGCCCTTGCAGGTCATTGTAAGAACATTGATCTTACTATCAACGATGATGGCTCTATAACTATAGTAGATGACGGCCGTGGCATACCAATTGACTTTCATGAGAAAGAAAAGAAGTCAGCTTTGGAAGTGGTGATGACTCTCCTGCATGCAGGTGGTAAATTTAATAAAGATTCATATAAAGTATCAGGCGGACTGCATGGTGTAGGTGTTTCCTGCGTAAATGCATTATCCTCTCACCTGTCGGCAACAATTCACCGTAATGGTAAGATATATAAACAGGAATATGAAAGGGGAAAACCTCTTTATGATGTCAAAGAAGCGGGAGAAACTGATCGTACGGGAACTGAGATAACTTTCACACCGGATAATACAATCCTTACCAGCACTGAGTTCAATTTTGAGATTCTTTCTTCAAGGCTGAGGGAGCTGTCGTTTCTGAATAAGGGCATCAGCCTTTCAATAACTGATATCAGGGAAGTTGAAGAAAACGGAAACGGCGACAAATACCGTAAAGAATCGTTTTTATCCGAGCATGGATTAAAAGAGTTTGTTGAACTGCTGGACTCAACAAGGGAAAAATTGATAAGTAATGTCATAGACATCGAAACTGAAAAAAATGATATCCCTGTAGAAATAGCGCTTCAGTATAATACATCATTTACAGAAAATATCCATTCTTATGTAAATAATATCAATACAATTGAAGGTGGTACTCATCTTGCAGGATTCAGAAGGGGATTAACACGTACACTTAAAACTTATGCTGAGAAATCAGGTCTGCTCTCAAAATTAAAATTTGACATTAATGGTGATGATTTCAGGGAAGGCTTAACAGCAATTATTTCAATAAAAGTTGCCGAGCCTCAGTTTGAGGGCCAGACAAAGACCAAACTGGGCAATTCCGAAGTTATGGGAGCTGTGGATCAGGCTGTAAGTTCATTATTGGGCCATTATCTTGAAGAAAATCCCAAAGATGCAAGGATCATTGTCAATAAAGTAGTACTTGCGGCCACGGCAAGGCATGCAGCCAGAAGAGCAAGAGAGCTGGTTCAGCGCAAGAATGTGTTATCCGGTTCAGGCTTGCCCGGTAAACTTGCTGATTGCTCCGACCAGGATCCCGCAGTAAGTGAAATATTTCTTGTTGAGGGCGATTCCGCAGGCGGAACAGCTAAACAGGGCCGCGACAGAAAATTCCAGGCCATACTTCCTTTAAGAGGAAAGATATTGAACGTGGAAAAAGCGATGCCTCATAAAATATTCGACAATGACGAGATAAAAAATATCTTCACAGCCCTTGGAGTATCAGTTGGCACGGAAGATGACACCAAAGCGCTTAACCTGGAAAAACTGAGATACCATAAGGTAATAATAATGACAGACGCCGATATTGACGGCAGCCATATTACAACTCTTATAATGACTTTCTTCTTCCGGCATATGGAAGATCTTATAAAAAACGGGCATTTATATATTGCCACACCTCCTCTTTACCTTATAAAGAAGGGAAAACAGGAAAGATACTGCTGGACCGAAGAAGAACGAAAACAAACCGCCAATGAGTTTAATAAAGGAACGGACGGCAACATACATATACAAAGATATAAGGGCCTCGGTGAGATGAATGCCGGACAGCTGTGGGATACTACCCTGAATCCTGAATTCAGGACATTGCGCCAGGTTACTATTGAAAGTGCAGCCGAAGCTGACAGGATATTTTCAATGTTGATGGGAGATGAAGTGCCGCCAAGAAGAGAGTTTATAGAAACACATGCAAAATATGCAAATATTGATGCATAATTATATACGTTTTTTTGAAAATATGTATGACTAAGTTCTGCTTTATTATCATACTGTTCCTTATATCTGATTATCTTCAGGGCCAGCTGGGCTATAAGCTTTCAGATATTACTGAAATGAGATGGGAACTTGATTATGAGGTCTACCTTAAAATGGAAAATGATTCTACCTTTACTTACGATATAAGGCAGCTATTTCATGTACATAACCAGAAGCCGGATACTACTGCTGAATTCATCTTCTATCCGGTTAATCTTGACAGGCAGTATGTAAATGATGTCCATACAAGATCCGCCGGTGAGAATGATACTTTACATACTACTTCATTTAAAACGTTATGGAGCGCATTGCATGAATCACTTGGCGGAGGATGGGTGCATTTTACCAATTGCCTGTTATACTCTCTGGAATCGTGCCATTTAAAGCTGGATGCCCCCCTGATGAAAAGAAATAAATCCCCCTGGAAGCCTGACCCGGTAACCGATTCTTACCTGAGAACAAGGAAATGGGATTATTATATCCCCCTTGACCAGAAAATGGCTGTCAAAGAATATAAACTTCGGATACAAAGAGATGAATTGGATGATCTTAAGAATATACCCGAAGAATTTATTGAACTGTTCCTTAAGACAAATAATAAAGAATATCAGAAATATACTGAAAATAAAGACGTTAATAAAACTGCCAGGATCGACCTGGTGAAAATACTTCTTGGAGCAAATTTTTTAGGTGAGGCACAAATCAATTATATAAGCAGCCAGGTGCTGAACTCCGTCAAAGACTATTCAATGAACAAACTTCCTTCTGTATTGATCTTTGATAAATATGATGCCGCAACGGCAATAAGTATTGATCCTGATGGTTACAAGCTTGAATTCATAGCTTTCAAATCAACTGCCAACCTTTCTGAGGAACAGATGAATGAATACAGACAGGAAATAATGAAGATCGTTGATAATATCAACACTCATAACCAGAATTCCTTCAGGAAGAAACTGCGCAACTACTATAACAGGTAAATACGGCTGTCTCAGAGGTTAAAAATTGTTAATTTAAATCATGTTGTATATAAATTATTTAATTTTGCAGTTATACTCTAAAGCGTGAATAATAAATTCATGTGAGAACAAACATAGAGAGTGATTACTGATATTCTCAGATTTTTAAATAATTTATTCTTGATTAATTAAAATTTTATAAGGATGAAAAGGAAACAAATATTCTTTAGCATAATCATTGCAGTAATTGGAGGGCTTGTTGCTGTTTTTGCATATTCGGTTTTTTTTGACAATGATAAAACGATCATAGCAACGGTAAAGCAGCCGATTGGATTTGCTAATATCAAATCTGACATTGTTTCTAATGGAGTTGATTTGACATATGCAGCAGAAAAATCAGTATATGGAGTTGTTAATGTAAAGACACAATCAATGAGAGAAGCGTCCAGGAATCCCATACTGGAATTCTTTTATGGTGACAGTTACAATGATTCTGAACCGGTAGTTGGCTTTGGTTCCGGTGTTATCATATCAAGCGACGGATATATTGTAACAAATAATCATGTTGTAAATAATTCTGATAATGTATTTGTTACTCTTAATGACAAGCGGGAATTTGAAGCAGAGGTCATCGGGACAGATCCCAGTTCCGATCTTGCACTGATAAAAGTTGATGCCGACGATTTGCAATATATCCCCTATGGTAATTCAGATGCTTTAAAGGTCGGCGAGTGGGTTCTGGCTGTAGGAAACCCCTTTACAATAACCTCGACTGTTACTGCCGGCATAGTAAGTGCAAAAGGCAAAAACCTTGGAATCATACAGGACCGCTACCGTATTGAATCGTTTATACAGACCGATGCTGCGGTGAACAGGGGAAATAGTGGTGGGGCACTGGTAAATACAAAAGGTGAACTGATAGGTATTAATACAGCAATAATATCTCCCTCAGGTGGATATGTCGGGATATCATTTGCTATTCCCGTGAGTATAGTGAAAAAGGTAGTTGCCGATTTGATAGAGTTCGGTGTTGTCCAAAGAGCGTTTTTAGGTGTGAGTATCCAGGAAATTAATGCTGATCTGGCCAGGGAAAAGGGTATTGATATTATGGAAGGTGTTTATGTTTCTGAAATACGTCCTGACGGGGCAGCAAAAGATGCAGGAATAGTTACAGGTGATATCATAATTGAGATTAACGGAGATAAAGTCAACAGTCCTGCTGAATTAACCGAACTAATAAACAGGTACAGACCCGGAGATAAAGTCACTGTATTATTAAAAAGAAAAGGAAAAACGAAACAATTTGAAGTTACCTTACGTAATCTGCAAGGAGATACGAAGATTGTAAAATCCGGATCCTATGACTCAATTCTGGGAGCAAAGCTTACGGATATTGATAGTGAAGAAAAACAAGAGCTCAAAATTAAATACGGCGTTAAAATAACTGAGCTGAGAGCAGGAAAACTAAGAGCCGAAGGAGTGAGAGAAGGATTCATTATTACCCAGATAAATAATAAACCCGTCTATTCAGTCGAAGACCTTAAAAAAATTGTTACCAACCTTAAAGGAGGAGTTTACATTGAAGGAGTTTACCCGAACGGAATAAGTGCTTATTATGCTTTCGGAATGTAGAAAAGACAAGTTTATTGCTTATAAAGCCCTGCTTTCCATAAGCCTTTTTTAATGTTAATTCATATTGAATTTAAATAAAAAATAATCTATATTTGCCACATTTTTAAAATGACAGAATGAGACAGTTAAAGATAACTAAATCAATCACAAACAGGGAAAGTGCTTCTCTTGATAAATATTTGCAGGAGATTGGAAAGGAAGGACTCATAACAGTAGAAGAAGAAGTTGAATTGGCTCAGAGGATAAAAAAAGGGGACAAATCGGCACTGGAGAAACTTACAAGGGCAAATTTAAGATTTGTCGTATCTGTGGCAAAACAATATCAAAACCAGGGTTTAAGTTTACCTGACCTTATTAATGAAGGTAACCTGGGATTAATAAAAGCTGCTGAAAAATTCGATGAAACAAGAGGCTTTAAATTCATATCTTACGCTGTCTGGTGGATCAGGCAATCAATTCTACAGGCTTTGGCCGAACAATCGAGGATTGTCAGACTACCTCTTAACCAGGTTGGCTCACTTAACAAAATAAACAAGGCATTCTCAAAATTTGAGCAGGAGTTTGAAAGGACACCTTCACCGGAAGAACTGGCTGAAAATCTTGATCTGCCGAAAGAAAAAGTCACTGATACATTAAAAGTATCAGGAAGGCATGTATCCGTTGATGCGCCTTTCGTTGATGGCGAAGACAATAACCTGCTTGATATTCTGATCAATAATGATTCACCTAAAGCCGATAAAAAGCTGCTTAACGAGTCATTAATGAAAGAAATTGAAAGATCACTTGCTACTCTGACCGAGAGGGAAAGGGATATAGTAAAATTGTTTTTTGGAATAGGTATCCAGGAAATGACGCTTGAAGAGATTGGCGAACGTTTCGGACTTACAAGGGAAAGAGTGCGCCAGATAAAAGAAAAGGCTATAAGAAGATTACGTCATACATCAAGAAGCAAGCTTCTGAAATCTTATTTGGGATAATTCATTGCGATCCCGCCTCTCGCCTGAGGCGAGGCAAATCAAGCGGGAGAAATAATAAATCCTTCATTGCAATCCCGCTTCAAGCGGGAGAAGCAATAAATTCGTCATTGCCTCAAGCGGGAGAAGCAATCTCCTAGTTTTCATAAGGAACAAATTGTTTCGTCGTTCTTTCCCGCAAAAACTTAAATTGATTCAGCCTGATTTATTGCTTCATTAATTTCCTGTAAGCGTACATCTCATCACGATACCGCGCCGCTTCAACAAAATCCAACTTGCCTGCCGCTTCTTCCATCGCCTTCCTGGCTTTTTCAATAGCCTTTTCCAAAGCTACCCTGTCCATGTATTTAACAATAGGATCAGCTGCAAAATCTATCCTCTCGGGCTCAGTGTAAGCTTTAGGCTCACCGGTTTTCATTCTCACCTGCTTCAGAATATTTGAAGCTGCCTTTATTATCTGTGTCGGTGTAATATTGAATCTTTCATTATATGCCAGCTGCTTCTCTCTCCTCCTGTTTGTTTCATTAATGGTATTCTGCATCGACCTTGTAACCTTATCAGCATACATTATTACCTTACCGTTAAGATGGCGTGCAGCACGCCCTGCAGTTTGGGTCAATGAACGCTCCGACCTGAGAAAACCCTCCTTATCGGCATCAAGTATGGCAACAAGCGAAACTTCCGGCAGATCAAGCCCTTCTCTTAAAAGATTTACCCCGACCAATACATCGAACACACCACTCCTCAGTCCCTCCATGATCTCCACCCTGTCAAGGGTGTCAATATCAGAATGAATATACCTGCATCTTATATTATACTTTATCAGATAAGCCGTTAATTCTTCTGCCATTCTCTTGGTTAATGTTGTGACCAGCACACGTTCATGTTTCGCAGTTCTTGCAATTATCTCTTCCATTAAACTGTCAATCTGGTTCAAACTGGGTTTTATCTCTATCACGGGATCCAGCAGTCCCGTAGGACGAACAAGCTGTTCAACAATCACTCCTTCACATTTTTCAAGTTCATAATCAGCAGGTGTGGCACTTACAAATATCAGCTGATTCACCAGCTCTTCAAACTCATCGAATTTTAAAGGGCGGTTATCAATAGCTGCCGGGAGCCGGAAACCAAATTCAACAAGAGTTTGTTTTCTTGAATGATCGCCGCCGAACATGGCCCTTATCTGTGGGACAGTAGCATGACTCTCATCAATGATTGTTAAAAAATCCTCAGGAAAATAGTCCAGCAGGCAGAACGGGCGCTGTCCCGGGGGACGGCCGTCAAAATAGCGTGAGTAGTTTTCAATCCCCGGACAATATCCCAGCTCCCTGATCATCTCCAGGTCATATGTTACCCTGTCCATGATCCTTTTTGCCTCCAGATGTTTGCCCAGGCTATTAAAATAATCGACATGCCTGATCAGGTCGGTATGAATTTCATCAAGCGCATTTTGCATCCGGTATTTGGTGGTAATAAAAATATTGGCCGGATAAATAACAGCCTTCTCCAGCTTTTCCACTGTATTTCCTGTAAATGGGTCAATAGTCTCCATTTCCTCAATTTCATCTCCAAAGAAACTTATCCTGTAGGCAAAATCGCTATAAGCCAGAAACACATCTACCGTGTCGCCGCTGACCCTGAAATTGCCCCTGTTAAACTCGGCCTGGTTCCTTGAATACAAA
>CAZBUF010000240.1:0-2873 GCA_964495025.1 uncultured Bacteroidales bacterium
TTAACAATTTTAACAATTTAACAATTTAACAGATGCATCTTATAGTAATCATATTATTCTCATTTTTTCATTTTCTTCTGCATCCGGTACATGTATCCATTACAAATATTAATTTGAATTCTGAGTTAAATACAGCAGAAGTTTCGTTTCAGTTTTTCAGTGATGATTTCATTAATTTAATTCTGGCGGAAGTTCGGAATGACATACAAGTAGCTGATAAAAACGAATTAGCAGATGAGAACATTAAAGATGTAAGCGATTATATTTTCTCATTGTTTGCAATAAAAATAAATAATGACGAAGAGTTGACTTTTGATTTTCAGTCTGTTAAACGGAATGAAGGCTCGATCTGGATATATTATAAGGGTAAGCTTCCTGAGGGTGAAATTGAGAATATAACATTAACGAACAAACTGATGCTCGATAAGTATACTGATCAGACTAATCTGGTTATTATGGACCTTGATGGAATAGAAAAGGGATATACTTTCAATATAAGTAATAATAATATCAATGTTAATTATTAATTTACTTTTAATTTCAAATAATAGGTGACTTATATATTAACTTTGCATTAATGAAACGCTTACTAATATATATTTTCTGCATTACAATTAATACGCTGTCATTGTTTGCGACACATAACAGGGCAGGGGAGATCACTTACCGGCATATGTCAGGACTGACCTATGAGTTCACAATAACAACCTATACATATGTTTACAGTCTAGCCAACCGCAGTGAACTTACAATTGAATGGGGAGATAATACTTCATCAATTGCACCAAGGGTTGACAGGGATACATTGCCTTTTGATTACCTGCACAATACTTATATAAAGACACATACTTTCCCTGGCCCCGGTGTATATGAAGTACTTGTTCAGGATCCTAACAGAAATTACGGTGTACAGAATATACCAAATTCCGTTAATGTTGTGTTCTCTATCAAAACCACTATATTGATAAATCAGGCAGTTGGCGGCAACAACTCGCCTGAGCTGCTTAATCCTCCCAGGGACAGGGCAGCTCTTGGGCATGTTTTTATTCATAACCCTGCGGCTTTTGATATTGATGGTGATAGTCTGTCATACAAACTTACTGTATGTACTGCTCAGAACGGAAAGCCGATAAATGGTTATACTTTTCCTGCAACAAGTGATACATTTTATATTGACGGGATATCAGGGGACTTAGTCTGGGATACTCCTGTAGATACGGGGAAATACAATGTTGCCATGAATATTGAGGAATGGAGGAATGGCATAATTATAGGCAATATAGTAAGGGATATGCAGATTGAGGTATTCAGAACAGATAATAATCCCCCGGTAAATCCTGTGATTACTGATCTTTGTGTTGAAGCAGGAGATTACATAGAATTTCAGGTTACATCAACGGACCCGGATTCCGATCCTGTAATTCATTCCATGAGAGGGGGCCCTTTCCAGTTATTAAGCGATAGTGCTGTATTTGAGGCCGGTACAAGCGGAGCAGGTTTTACAACATCTACCTTCAAATGGCATACAGGATGTTCCAATGTCAGAAAGCAGCCTTACCAGATTATTTTTGAAAGCTCAGATATTAATAATGATATTAGTCTTGTTACCATAAGCAATTTTTACATCAAAGTACTGGGGCCGGCACCTGACGGACTATCAGCCACAGCTACAAGTTCTGATGTTAATCTTTTATGGGATCCCGATATTTGCTATAACATTGAGGGATATCATATATACAGAAGGGAAGGGGACCTTGAATTTCAGCAGGATAGTTGTGAGCCTTACATACCTGCTTATTCAGGATTTAGAAGAATAGGAACGATAGTTGGGCGCAACAATACCTTTTTTACTGATGATAATGACGGAGAAGGCCTTATTCAGGGTACAGAGTATTGTTATATTATTACCTCGTATTATGCTGACGGGTCTGAAAGCTTTGCCTCTGAGCATGTTTGTACTTCCCTGATCCCTGGAAAACCGGCAATTATAAATGCCAGCGTTTCAAAAACGGATGATACTTACGGAGAGATCTTTTTATCATGGATCAAACCCGCAAATATTGATACTCTTGCTGCAACAGGCCCATATGTTTTTCAGATTCTTGTTGATTCAACATCAGATGGGGAAGAATTCCTGATACTTGATTCGATCTTAAGTGAGGATTTAAATGATACGGTGTATTATCATGATTCATTGAATACGGTTAAGTTTCCCTATTATTATTCAGTGAAACTTTTTAATAATACAGCAGGCAACAGATTTGAAATAAATGAAGGTGAAAATGAAACAGCTTCAACAATCTATATTGATATTACACCTGATGATAATCAGCTAACCCTTGATTTCAGAAAAAAAGTACCATGGATAAATACTGATTATATTATATACAGGCAGGACAATCTTTCTGATGATTTTGATTCAATAGGAATAACACAGGATAATCAGTTTATTGATACAGGTCTGAAGAATAACAATATATATTGCTATACAGTTAAAAGTCTTGGATGGAGGCCTGTTGACAGTGTAATTTATGAAAATGAAAATCTTTCTCATATGAATTGCGGGATACCCGAGGATTTGACACCTCCCTGCCCTCCGGTGCTTTCAGTGATTTCTGCATGCGACAGCCTGGAAAACATTCTTATATGGACCAATCCGAATAATTCCTGCGCGGACGATGTGGCCAGGTATAAAATTTTTTATTCATCAAGACTTGGGGGCAGTCTTGATTCGGTAGCAGGTACTTTTCCGGCAACTGACACCATCTATCATCACAAACTTAATGAAGTCATGCAACTGGGTGGCTGTTATTATGTTTCTGCTGTTGATTCTTCCGGAAATGAGAGTGAGCTGTCGAATATGGCATGTATTG
>CAZBUF010000241.1:0-8972 GCA_964495025.1 uncultured Bacteroidales bacterium
CCGAAAGCAGGGAGCTGGAGGAGGTTGTTATCAGCGCCGAAAGAATCGACAGGAATATACGCGACCTTGATATGAGTACTGCAAAATTACAGGCAAAGGCCATAAAAAGAATACCATTATTAATGGGAGAGGTTGATATAATAAAATCAGTGCAGCTTTTGCCCGGTGTTAAGATGAGCGTTGAAGGCTCCAGCGGATTTTATGTTAGAGGAGGCAATGCTGATCAGAACCTTATCCTGCTGGATGATGCTACTGTATATAATCCTTCACATCTGTTCGGATTCTTTTCAGTTTTTAACGGTGATGCCATAAAAGAAGTTGAACTCTATAAAGGAGGTATTTCGCCTGAATACGGAGGCCGTCTTTCATCGGTGCTGGATGTGAGGATGAAAGAAGGCAATACGGAGAAAATAAAGGTCGAGGGAGGTATAGGTTCAATTTCCAGCAGGCTCACTGTCGAAGGTCCTATAATAAAAGACAAGGCTTCGTTTATAGTGTCAGCAAGACGAACCTATGCTGATTTGTTCCTGCCTTTTGCAAGTGACACTATAGCCAAAAAAAGCAAACTTTATTTTTATGATCTTAATGCAAAAATCAATTTCAGGATTAATGACAGGAACAGGATTTTCCTGTCAGGATATTTCGGCCGTGATGTGAACAAGTTCGGAGATATGTTCCAGATGAATTACGGTAATGCCACATCTACACTTAGATGGAACCACTTGTATAATGGCAAGCTATTTTCCAATGTTACACTGGTATTTAGCGATTTCGATTATAACCTTGGTGTACCGCAGGGAAGTGACGGATTTAAATGGTTATCACATATGCTGGATTACAGTCTGAAAAATGACTATACTCTTTATCTGAATCCAAATAATACGGTGAAGTTCGGCGTTCAGATAACATACCACACCCTGAAGCCGGGCGTGTCTGAATCCATAGGGGAGGAGAGTTTTATTAACAGCCTTAAGTTTCCGGATGCCCACTCTGTTGAGAGCACCCTTTTTATCTGTAATGAACAGAAATTCAATGGTAAGTTTTCAATCTTATACGGACTGCGTTTTTCACTATTTCAAAATATTGGAAAAGGCACGATATTTAATTTCGATGATGAACATAATGTCACAGATTCAACAGTATATGACCGTGGTGAAATTTTCCGGACTTATACAGGATGGGAACCAAGAATCGGATTAAGGTACACGCTTGATGAAAAAAGCTCATTGAAAGCGAGTTATAACAGAACATGCCAGTATATGCATCTGGCATCAAATTCAACAGCAACATTTCCACTTGACCTGTGGTTTATGAGCAATCCAAACGTTAAGCCCCAGAAGGCGGATCAGGTAGCCCTTGGTTTTTTCAGGAACTTCTTAAGCAATAATATCGAAACCTCCGTCGAAATATATTATAAGAAGATGTACAATAGCATTGATTATAAAGACCATGCTTTTCTGGTACCAAATAAGTATCTTGACGGCGAGCTGCGCATAGGTGAATCAAGAGCATATGGTATTGAACTGTATGTTAAAAAACAAACCGGCAGGTTTACAGGATGGGTAAGTTATACATTCTCAAAAACTTTGAGAGATATACCTGAAGTTAATAAGGGACTGGAATATCCTGCACCCTATGATAAACCTCACGATATATCTGTTGTATTAAGCTATGATCTGAGCGAGCGATTTTTATTTTCAGTTAACTGGGTATACTCAAGCGCCATTCCCGTTACTGTGCCCGAAGCAGGATATTATTACGGAAATGTATGGCTGCCTGATTATTCTGAAAGGGGTTCTGTAAGGATTCCCGGAACTGATTACCACAGGATGGATGCTTCACTGACATTTAATTACAGGTTGTTTGGCATGGAGTGTAACACCAACCTGTCAGTTTATAACCTTTACAACAGGCATAATGCATTTGCCGTATATTTCAGGGATAAAAGCCTGAGGCATGAAGAACCGCCAACAGCAAAAAAGAGCACTTCAAACAGCCCTGATATCGAAGTCGTGAAACTATATCTTTTCCCTATTGTTCCGTCACTTACTTTTAATTTTAAATTTTAACTGACCCTGATAATGAAGAAAGCTGGATTTTATTTATTGGCATTGTTTATAATCCTTACCGGTTGTGAGGAAATGATGGATGTAAGTTTTAGCAGTAATGCCGAAAAACGACTGGTTGTCGAAGGAGCCTTTACTACTGATACTACAGCTCACCAGGTGGTGTTGTCATGGACCGGGGATTACTTTAAAAGAGAAGTTCAGACCATGGAACCGGGTGCTGATGTAAGTATTACCGATGGTGAGAATATATTCCCGCTGACCGAAAGTACAACTGACCCCGGCATTTACCGTACGGATTCAAATGTTTACGGAGAAACAGGGAAGACTTATGCTTTGAACATTAAACTGACGGACGGCGCTGAATATAGTGCTACAGAATCAATATCACCATTACCGGAAATAGACTCTATAACTCAGTCGGCTAATTATAAACATATGGATTTTTCCATGGAATTGTACGGTTACGGGTATGATATACTTTACTACGGGCCGGAACCCGAAGGCCTGGGCGATTGTTATTTGTGGGACCTCTATATAAATGATGTTCTCTATACGGATACTATCTTTGAAAGGGTTTTTAGCGACGATGAGTTTGTTGACGGGAATTATATTAAGGATTTTGAGCTGTTTTTCATAAAAGACTCAGATATTCCCGGGGATTCAACAGTAGTGAGCCTTGTAATGTATTCTATATCAAAGGAATATTACGATTTTTTAATTGGTTTGCTGCTGGAAACAAAGTGGAGAGGCAGTCCGTGGGACGGGCCTCCTGCAGATGTCCCGTCTAACATCAGCAACGGGGCAAAAGGCTATTTCCGGGCTTCGGATAAAAAAACAGCAACAATAATCCTTCATAATACGCCGCGAATAGAATAGATTTTCAGATTCTGTATACGGGAAGTGACAGACACAACAACCCGCAGGTTACACTAGAAAGCAGGCCTGAAGTTTGCCCTGCCTTCTTTAAGCCATTGAATAAAATTATCAGCATCAGGATTATAAGTATATAGCTTTTGTGTAAGTATTTCTCCTTTATGATCAACAATAGCATAAAGGGGTAGTGCATTTGTATTGAATTTTGTTAACTGGAAATCCGCATTTACCTTACCTATTGTATTTTTTACCTTTCGATCAAAAGCAGAGGTCACCCATTTATCACGCGGGAGCTTTGTTTTATCATCAGTATAAAGAGCAACCAGGATAAAATCATTTTTTAATATTCTTAAGACTTCCGGATCTGACCATACCTTACTGTACATCTTTTTGCAGTTAGAGCAATAATGGCCAACAAAATCAATAAGTATTGGTTTATTTGCCTGTTTTGCACAGGCCAAAGCTTCATCATAAATAAAATATCCCTCAAGTCCGTGCGGTAGATGCAGAAAGTCAGAATAACCCGGAGTGCTGCATAAAAGACCTTCTGAATTCAATGCCGGTGCATCTGCTGATAACTTGTTATTTGATCTCTTTGCCGGGTTGAACTTTTGATTTTCCAGAGGCGGAATTAATGTGGATATTCCCCTTAACTCTGCTCCGGATAATCCGGGGACCAGATAGATAACAAAAGAGAAAGAAAATATGGCCATTATGAGGCGGGGCACAGAAACATGCTTTACATCACTGTCATGTGCGAATTTTATTTTCCCCAGGAAGTAAAATCCAAGCAGGGAAAATGTTACTATCCAGACTGCAATAAATATATCCCTGCTGAGAATATTCAGATGATAGGACTGTTCAATCTTGCTCAGGAAGTAAAGGGAAAAAGCCAGCATTATAAACGCCAGGAAAATCTTCACGGAGTTTAACCAGCCTCCTGATTTGGGTAAATTTCTGAGCCACGAAGGGAAAATTGCAAGTAAAGTGAATGGCACAGCAAAAATAAATGAAAATCCGAACATGCCTACCACAGGTTCCAGAACTTCACCCTGAGAGGCTTTTATTAACAGTGATGCAACTATAGGCCCTGTGCATGAAAATGATACCAGTGTCATGGCAAGTGCCATAAAAAAAGCACCCAGATAACCGCCCCTGTCTGCCTGCTTATCAATCCTGTTTGTTATGCTTCCCGGCAGCATTATCTCAAACATTCCAAAAAATGAAGCTGAAAGAATGAGAAAAATCAAAAAGAACAGCAGGTTTGGGATCCAGTGTGTGTTTATTGAATTTACAGCATTGGGATTCTTAAAAACAGCAACCAGTATTCCTATTAATGTATATATGAAAATTATTGATATACCAAAAACCAGGGCCTCGGAAACAGCCTTTGCCCTTGACTTTTTGCCTCTCATAAAGAAAGAAACAGTCATAGGGATCATAGGGTAAACACAAGGAGTAACAAGTGCTCCGAAGCCTGCAAGAATTGAAATGATTAAAATACCAATAAGAGATTTTTTATCCTGCCGGGTTTTATAAATACCGTTATTGTCATCCTCAGGTTTATCAGGCTCGATACCAGCCTGTCCCGGAATGGAATTATCATCAGGCTCTTCAGTTACTTCTATGCCCCCGTCTTCTTTATTATCAGCAGAATATTTTTCAGGAATTTTTCCTGAAGGAATATTTGCCACGGTTGATGATCCCCTTGCTGTACCGTTTAAATCAAAACTAAACCCTGCTTCTTTGGGAGGCAAACATCTTTGATCATCACACGACATGAATTCAATATAGCCGGTTATCTGAAAATCATTTTTTGATATTTTTCTTATTTGCTGCTTTAAAATCATTTCCCTGCTGTACAACTCCAGCTCCATTTCAAAGGAGGGGTCATACCTGACCTCAGGTTTCTTTAGTGACACCGGCTTACCCAGTAATTCAAATTTTCCGGTATCATTGAATGTTATTGAAGTTGCTACGGGGCCGTTTTCAGGAATGTTTAATCCATAGAGATGCCAGCCTTTATCAATCTTTGCAGTAAAATACAAATCAGCCCTGCTGTTACTTAACTCTTCAATCCTGTAAGTCCATTTAACCGGATTATATACCTGTGAGGCACTGCTGAAAATACTTAAAACAATAAATCCGGTTAATACTATTATAAGTTTTTTCATGATTTACTACTTCCTGGTTAATACAATTATACAAAATTATAAAAATAATACTTATAAATAAATAGACATATATAGATATATAATTATTTAAATTGGTATTATAAAAATCACTTGTCTGATTTGATTAATGCAGTATTTCTTCATCGAACATATCAAAAATATGATATTCCAGGAAATCATACGAGGAGACAGCAATAATTTTTATTTTGCATTTGTATTTAAATCTCCATTTCAGCCGTAAAGGCCATAGTCCTTTATTTAAATATGCAGCAATATAAGGATGGACTCTTACGGTAATATTTTTGAATTTACTGTTTTGCCGGATGGAAGAGATTTGATTTTCGATATTATCAACAAACAGGATACTTGGAGAAATTTCACCTGAACCCCCGCATGCAGGGCATATTTCACTTGTACTTATATTCATCTCGGGCCTTACTCTTTGCCTGGTAATTTGCATCAATCCAAATTTACTGAGAGGAAGGATAGTATGTTTTGTCCTGTCAGATGACATTGCTTCTTTTATTTTCTCATTAACCATTTGCTTATGCTTACTGTACTGCATATCGATAAAATCAACAACAATTATTCCTCCCATGTCCCGGAGTCTTAGCTGACGGGCAATTTCATCTGCTGCTGCAAGGTTAACATCCAGGGCATTGCTTTCCTGGTCTCCTGCGGATTTAGACCTGTTTCCGCTGTTTACATCTATTACATGTAAGGCCTCAGTATGTTCAATTATTAAGTAGGCCCCGTTTTTAAATGAAACAGTTTTACCAAAAGAAGATTTAAGTTGTTTTTCAATTCCAAAGTTTTCAAATATCGGCGTGCTGTTCCTGTAAAGCTTTACTATTTTTTCCTTTTCAGGAGCTATTGTGCTTATATAGTCAATAATTTCCCTGTATATTGTTTCATCGTTTACGTAGATATAATTAAAGGTAACATTTAACATATCCCGCAATATAGCTGATGTCCGGTTCAGCTCACCGATCATCAGACATGGAGGTTTTACTTCTCTCAGGTTATAGAACGAAGATTCCCATTTTTTGACCAGGTTTCTCAGTTCATTATCAAGGTCTTTAACTTTTTTTCCTTCGGCAACGGTTCTGATAATTACTCCGTAATTTACCGGTTTAATGCTTTGCACAAGGGTTTTTAACCTGTTTCTTTCTTCAGATGAAGAAATCTTCTGGGATACTGATACTTTATTGTTAAAAGGTATAATAACCAGGTTCCTTCCTGCAAGTGAAATTTCAGATGTCAGTCTTGGTCCCTTTGTGGAAATAGGTTCTTTGGAGATTTGTACCATCACTAACTGGCCGACTGACAGTATTTTTGATATTTTCCCGTTTTTATCGATATCGCCTTCAGGCTTGAAACTCTGCATGGAAGGCAACCTGCCCTTTTTTTTAAGGTACAGATTTGTGAAATTACGAAGTGATTTGATTTGTGGTCCTAAGTCGTGGTAATGGAGAAAAGCATCCTTTTCATAACCAATATCAACAAATACGGCATTTAATCCGGGCATTATTTTCTTAATTCTACCCAGATATATATCGCCAACTGAAAACTGAATATTACTTTTTTCCTTATTTAATTCAACTAGTTTTTTATCTTCTAAGAGGGCAATATTTATATCTAAGGAAGTAACATCAATGATAAGCTCCTTGTTCACTACTCCATCTGATTAATTTATATGGCAAAAGAGTATCTTATAAAAAAACAGAATAAACCTAAAGAGTATAAATAAAACTTTAGGTTTATATCAGAAAGCTAAACTATTTGTTATAAAAAACCTATTTCTTTTTTTTATGCCTGTCTTTTCTTAAACGTTTTTTACGTTTATGTGTTGCCATTTTATGTCTCTTGCGCTTCTTTCCGCTCGGCATCTCTATAATTATTGTTAAGAATTATTTGACTTTTGATTTCACTTTATTAACAAAAGATTTAGCTGGCTTAAAAGCAGGAATAAAGTGTTCAGGAATGATAATAGTAGTATTCTTTGATATATTCCTTGCAGTTTTTTTAGCTCTTTTCTTAACTATAAAACTACCAAATCCTCTTAAGTAAACATTTTTATTACCAATCAGAGAATCTTTAATTGCTTCCATTAAGGCTTCCACTGTTTTTTGAACAGTAACTTTTTCTATTCCAGTGCTTTTTGAGATTTCATTTACAATATCTGCTTTCGTCATTTTTAAAAATCTTTAATTATCAATAATTTACAATATTTTTCTTTTATGAGTTGCAAATATATATACTTTATCTCGATAAATAAAATACAAATACATTAATTTTCTTATTATTTGTAAATTTCTTAGTATAACAGCATTGAATATATCTTAATGATAACATGGTCTTGCGTAATTTTTACCGGTAAAATAAATTATTTCGGTAAAATATTATTGAATGTCGTTAGATTATTGATAAATACACTGTTGAAAATATCAACAATACTTGATTTATAATTATTTTTTGTATTTTTGAAGCGTAATTAAATCCTGAAGAATATGTCAGTTAACAAAGTAATTTTAGTAGGATATGTGGGCCTCGATCCGGAAATTCGATATCTGGAAAGTGGAACACCAGTATGTAATTTTCGTTTGGCAACCAGTGAAGTATATAAGAACAAGAACGGTGAAAAAGTGACAACTACAGAATGGCATAATGTTGTACTGTGGAGAGGTCTGGCAGAACTCGCTGAGAAATATATAAAGAAAGGGACACAAATTTATATTGAAGGCAAAATTAGAACCAGGTCCTGGGAGGATAAAGACGGGAATAAGAGATATACAACAGAAATTGTAGGCGACAATGTTCAATTGTTGGGTAAAAGAACTGACGAATCTCCTGTACCTCAAGAACATGAAGAACCAAAATCTTCGCAACAAAAAGAGGATACCAATCAAGAAATTGAAGAAGCAGATGATCTGCCATTTTAGTGGGTAGGTTCATTAATTTTTACTTGTCTGATTTGGAAACAGAACCTTATTATTCGGCAATAATCACCAGTATTGGAATTAACATTAAACCGATTTCTTTTGGGATTGCTATTGCATTTATTGTGGTATTATTACTGCTGTTTTCATCGGCGCTGGTATCAGGGTCCGAGATAGCATATTTCTCCTTATCGCCCTCTGACATTAATAAACTAAAGAAGTCAAACTCGAAAAGCGACCATGCGGTCTTGAATTTGCTGGGTATGCCCGAAAAATTACTAGCAACGATACTTGTTGCCAATAATTTTATAAATGTTGGCATTGTTATAATTTCAGCGTATATAACCTCAACATTGTTTGATTTTACAGAAGCCCCTGCATTTGGATTAGTTGTACAGATAGTTGTTATCACTTTTTTATTACTTTTCTTTGGGGAGATATTCCCCAAGGTGTATGCCAGCAGAAATGCCATGAGATTTTCAAAATTTACAGTGGTGCCTCTTGAGATCTCTGAAAGGATATTCCGGCCGTTAAATGCTTTTCTTATTTATTCAACATCGATAGTAAACAGAAAATTTGCACAGAGAAGGAAGAACATATCCATTGAAGAGCTATCCGATGCTTTGTCTTTAGCAGAAGCTGATATCACTGAGGATAAAAAAATTCTAAAGAGTATAGTGAAATTCGGGAATATTGATGTTAAGGAGATCATGAATTCGAGGGTGGATGTAATAGGTGTTGATATCGAAACAAAATTTAATAAACTGTTGCCGGTGATCATTGAATCGGGGTTTTCAAGAATACCTGTTTATGAAAGAACCTTTGACAATATCAGAGGTATATTGTATATCAAGGATCTTCTTGCCCATATTCATAAATCCGGTTCTTTTAACTGGCAATCATTGATAAGGCCACCA
>CAZBUF010000242.1:0-1721 GCA_964495025.1 uncultured Bacteroidales bacterium
CTAGATACATCCCATTACATTCCCTTATAAACTCACTTTTCCACCGCTCATACATAGCCCGTACAGTGTCTGCGGAAATTCCAGCAGCTTGATAACCATAAGGATAATCAACATTTTGAGGAAATGGCCGCAATTGACCAAAAAGATAACTTCCTGAAAGGAAGAACAACGCTGCTAAAATAGCTCTATTTTTCATAAAAAACCTCCTTTAGGCTGTTAAAATCATTTTAATAAAATCATCTCCCTTTGCATCTTATTTCCAGTAGTTTTCAATTGATAAAAATAAACCCCTGAAGGTAAACTTCTCGCGTCCAAATTAACAGTATGATTCCCAGCCGGCATTCTTCCATCCACCAGCCTCTTTACTTCCCTACCTGAAACATCATAAACCACAAGCCTTACTAAATTTGCCTCTTCAATATAATATTCAATTGTAGTTAAGTCATTAAAAGGATTAGGATAATTCTGCGACAGAGAAACCGAAGCCGGAGAATCATAATTCTCTTCCCCGATACCGGACACATCTTCAATATACAGAGTCGAAATCGTAGTAATCGATCTTGCCGGAAGATCTATAGTGGAACCATTACAATCACCAATGTAATCACATTTCTCTTCTTCAGACGTTCGCAGCATGTTTGCTCCCGAAATATCAAAACCCGTAATATCTAAATCCAGGTCTTCATCGCTGTGACCTACATTAATTATTACAATTGACATTTCATCACTTTCAGGACTGAGATATGCGGATATACGAATACTATCTTCATCAGCACTTGCGCCTACCCTCTTCCATCCGTAATGAATAGCTTTGGAATACTGCCTGAACGCCCAATAGACCTGATTTATCGTATATGAACTTCCGTCTAATGTAACAAGCGGTTTGCCCGCCGGACCCCATACCAATGCCCAATAAAGATACCCTGAAATATTACCGTGAACCAGGCAATTATGCATAAGCCAGGCTGTATTAAACCAATCGCCTTTATCATATTCCGTTTGAAAGATAGGCTTACCTGTATAGCTATTCGCTATTGCCGTTAAATTAGCATTAAACGCGTCAGGATTAACGTTCCCATCACCACCATGATAGAGATGATAAGCGTAACCATCTACATGGTCATGATTAAATTGACTCGCATAATTTTGAAGACGATTATAACCGATACCTAAGACTTCGGGGGACAAAATCATTGGCGGAGAAACCAATCCTTGAAATCTCTGATATACCGAATCAAGAGCCTGATCATATCCCGCCGATGTATCATTTTCAGTCGGCTCCAATCTACATGTTTCATGATCTCGAAACCAATCGGGTTCATTCTGAAGACTGATATAATCGGGTACAATTCCAACCCCTTCAAACTCATCTAACGCATCCATCCAGTATTGGGCAAAATCACCATATAAATATTCACCACCTTCACTCTTAAAGGTACCTCCAACAAGATTATCATTACTCTTCAAATCCGCAGGCGGCGACCAGGAAGATATCATTATCTTCGGTTCATTCTCCGATAGAGAATAAAAACTGTCCACAATCTCCCCATATAAACCAAAAATATACTCCTCCCCAGCATTCTCATATATATTTCGCAGACGAAGTATATCCAAACCAAGCTCTTTAAAAATATAATTATAAACCTCACTCTTCTCTGAATGATTGTAAAGCTGCCAAACTTCCCAGGCAACCGACGCTCCAAACCCTTCCATCGTTTGAT
>CAZBUF010000243.1:0-6077 GCA_964495025.1 uncultured Bacteroidales bacterium
CTCGGTAATATCCACCCACTGACATACAACGTTAGTAATATCTCCTTTTTCGTTTAAAATCGGGAATATCGAGACATCAATCCAAAGATCAGGAGCTTCTTCTAAATCTACAGTTCCGGCTTTGCTCCCTGACCACAGGATCCTGAATACCGCAGGTTTCTTTTCATTGAAAACTGCCTTTATCTGCGGCATCACGCCTTGTTCACTCAGGTTGTTATCCTTAAGCACGTTGTATTTACCCAGGATCTGCCCGTCAGTCAGATTAAGGATTTTCTGTAAAGCGCTGTTTGTCCTGATAACCGTTCCCGTTTTATCCAGGATCCACATGGCAAAAGGGCTTTGCTGCATAACACTGTTGATAAAAGCTATTTGCGTTTTGACTTTTTCTTCACTCTTTCTCAGTTTCACATTTGCCTGCCTGCGCTCTGAAACATCATGCACAGTGCCAAACACCTTTACGGGCCTTCCTCCTTCACTTTTTATGGTCAGCACAGTGTGAACATATATAATTTTACCATCCTTACGAACAAGCCGGTAATCATTTGATTTAGGCACCGTATTTCCGGATTCAATGCATTCTTTCAGCCAGCCGGTTATACGATCAAAATCACCGGGATGAAAAATTTCCCGGTTTACCTTATTGTAATCAATTTTTTCAGATTTATCATATTTCAAAAGATCAAACATTGGCTCAGACCATGTAACCTCATTTGTATCAATATCCCAGATAAAATCGCCCATTTTGGCAATCAGCTGTGATTCAATCAGTCTTTGCTGATTTTCCTGTAACGCTTTCTCTGTCCGCAAACGTTCGGTGATATCTTCGCCGGAGCTTACTGTACCAATAATTTTACCTTTATCTTTCGTTAATAATGTATTGTGCCATGCTATAATCCGTTCTTTTCCGTTTCTTGTTATAATCGGATTTTCATAGTATTCAACTGGTTCAATCTCTCCGGAAATCAACTTGTTAAAGATTGTTTTAACATCTTTTTTTACACTCCCGGGAAGATAGTTGTCAAACCAGTTTTTTCCTATGATTTCTTTCTGCTTATATCCAAGAATATCGCTGGCCTTCCGGTTAGCCATAGTTACTATACCTTTGTCGTCCAAAACAACAAACATGACACCGGCAATATCAAGATATTTTTGAGCTTTATTCTTTTCCTGTTGAATGGATTTATCAATTATCAATGATTTCTCCCTCAAACGCTCCTGAGTGTCCGGTTTTTTTTTAAGCTTCCTGCTGTGCTCAGTTTGTTCTTTGTGCTTGTCCTTAAGTATTATTAATTCCTCACTGAGATTTTTACTATCCATTTCTTTACAAGTAATACTGTTTAATAATTAAAATGATAGTTACCAGTAAGTTAATGTTTTTTTAACTTTTTTACAAGAAGATTCAGATAAATAATCAAAGGTACATGAGTGGGGTTGACTGACAATCCGGTATTTCAGTAGATTACAATTGTGGTTTGATTTCTCCCACATATAATTTGTAAAAAGCAGTTTTGATCTCATCGCGGACGCGGATAAATTCACTGCGGATGAATTCGTCTGTCCCTGTGGCACGCGAGGGGTCGTCGAAGCCGATATGCAGACGATTCTTCACTTTACCCAAAAAGGCAGGACAGGTTTCATTGGCTCTGTCACATACTGTAATAACATAATCCCATTCCTGCTTAAGGTATTGGTCCACCCGTTCGGGAGTGTGCTGACTGATGTCAATTCCCGCTTCAGTCATAACCTTAACAGCTTGCGGATTAACCTGTTCAGCAGGTTCGGTACCTGCCGAACAGACGTCGATGAGTTTATCAAACGACTGTAAAAAGCCTTGTGCCATTTGGCTCCGGCAACTATTACCCGTACATAATATCAGGACTTTCATTTTTTTATTAGTTTTACAACACGAACTGCAACCACATGACGTTTTTTCCATGGATTATTATATTAAATGAATACTAAATAATTAAAAATGAGTCCTGTCAGAAGGATCCCGAAGCCTGTCACAGCTATGAAAACCGCTATCAGTTGCCATTTCAGCACCTTTTTAAGAATAATGATCTCGGGAAGTGACAAACCAACTACTGACATCATAAATGCCAGCGCCGTACCAAGAGTAACACCTTTTTCTATAAGAACACTTACAATAGGAATGATCCCGGCAGCATTTGAATAAAGAGGAATGCCCACGGCAATTGCCAATGGTACGGTATACCAGTTTTGAGCGCCAAGGACGTTAGCGAGATACTCGTCAGGCACATAACCATGTGCTCCTGCTCCTATTGCAATGCCGGCAATTATATAAATCCATATTTTGCCGATTATTTCTTTTGCAGATCCTATGCCGGCATCCATACGTTTATCAAAAGTCAATCTGGCAGCTATTTCAGTATGTTGTTGAAATTTGATTTGATAAACCCAATCCGCCACATATTTCTGAAGTCTGAGTTTTTCTAAAATAAAACCCGCCGATACCGCAATAGTCAATCCGGTGAAAACATATATCAAAGCAACTTTCCAACCAAACAGGCCGGCCAGTAATACCAGGGCTACTTCATTAATCATCGGGGCCGCAATTAAAAAGGAAAAAGTAACGCCAATAGGGATACCCGCTTCTACAAAACCTATAAATAAAGGAATAGCTGAGCAGGAACAAAAAGGGGTAACTATTCCTAAAAGTGAGGCCATGATATTTCCAATGAACAGGGGCTTTCCCTCAAGTGCCTTTCTGGTCCTTTCAGGTGAAAAATATGAACGGATGATACCGACAATGAAAATGATCAATGCCAGTAACAACATTACCTTCGGTACTTCTAAAATGAAAAACCTGATTGATTCAGTTAAATGAGTACCACTTTTTAATCTGAAAATTTTATCTGCAATAAAATCAGTAATGTTATGCAGGTTGATGTATAGGAATACCCAGACAACCACCAGCAAAGCCAATATATAGATACGTTTATTTGTCATACTTTATTTTTCCTGTTCTGAGTTTAACGGACAGTGATTATATTTTTTTCAGCTTTTAATGCCTGCACACTTTCATCTTTTCATGCCCAGATAAGAACTGAATAATAAATCCCGATGCTTATGAATAGTGCCGCGACAATTCTTCTGAACCATATCTCAAATATTTTTATCCTTTTGTAGAATTTTCCAACTCCTGATACTGTGTATGCAAGCAGCCATGCGAAAATAATTACAGGAATTCCCGTTGCAATGGCAAAGACAAGGGGCAGGAATAAGCCGGATGCACTCTGAATTGTCATAGGGATAAGTATTCCAAAATACAAGACACCGCTATAAGGACAAAATGCAAGTGCAAACAGGATCCCAAGTAATAACACATCCCGGTAACTATTTGTGCCGTTTTCCTGAAAACGTTTAGTTAACAGGCTTATGCCCGGGAATTTTATTTTAAGGATATCCAGCATTAAAAGGCCAATTACAACCAGCAGGGGCCCTATGATCTTTTCACCATATTGCTGGAACCAGCCCGACAGTTTTAGCTGGTCGGCTCCTGCAAAAATAATTACAGCCAGTAAAGTATATGACAATGCCCTGCCAAGCGTATAGACCAATCCGTTAACAAACACTTTTTTCCGGTGCTCAACATCTTTACTGATAAAACCTATTGCTGTGATATTTGTGGCAAGGGGACAGGGGCTGATGGCAGTCATCAGTCCCAGTAAAAATGCCGAAACTACAGGCAAAAAGCTATTGGTCATTAAATTACTAAGGAATTCTTCCATACAGGCTGAAATTCAGATTAAAGCAAAGGGTCAATATTCTCTTTGATTATTTGTTTCAGTTTATCAGGATTGCTGCGTGCATTCATGAAGCCTTCACTGGTAATGTTTATTTTTGTATCTCCGCTAACAATCAGCAATGTCTGTCCTGAAGCGCCAAGTTCATTACCTTTTTTCTCGCCTTCAGGTTCATCCAGATTATATTCCGCAAAACTTACTTTATCACCGTATAATTCAGCAACAGCCTCTTTCGATACACTTTCCACTGACTGGCAGGTTACACACCTGCGGGTATAATGAAAGTAAAAAACTTCAACTTTTTCAGTTTTTGAGACTTTAGTATTTTCAACTTTTTCATTGGCTTGGCCGGAGCATGTAATATTCATGCTTAAAGCCATTAATGCGATAAGAAAAAACTTCATTGATCTCATAGTTCTATTGATTTTGGATTATTAGTTCTTTTATTTCTTCCCTTGAAGGCACACGGCCTGAAAAAACAACCTTTTCATTAATCACCAGTCCGGGTGTATGCATTATACCATATCCCATAATTTTCATGATATCATCTTCCTTCACTACTGTTGCATCAATTCCCATGTCTGTTACAACTTCATTGGTTGTCCTTTCAAGTGCCTTGCATTTTGGACAACCTGTTCCAAGAATTTTTATTTCCATATTAATGTAATTTATTTGTTTGTTTAGCAATTCGTAATTTGCAATTTTCAACTCATAGTTCGTAATTCGTAAAACAGCGAACCATAAACTTAAATTTTTTTTAGATTTTTAAAAATTGTTTAAAAAGTATCTGTGCTTCTTTCCAGTTCTCTTTATTAATGCAATATCTGATCCTCGGAGCTTCAGTTTCACCCTGTATTAAACCCGCATCTTTTAACTCCTTTAAATGCTGTGAAAGCGTCGATTTGGCTATTGGTAATACTTCTGTCAGGTCGCCGCTATAGCAGCAACTCTCTTTTGAAAGCAGTTCAAGTACGTACATACGTATGGGATGGCCCATTGCCTTGGCATAGCGGGCTGCCTTTTTCTGTTCTTCGTTAATGATTTTTTTGTTCTTCATTTCAGTTCGTTAATTAACGAACAAAGGTAATAAAATTTATCAAAGTTTCACACTTTGAAATTTATTATTTTAAGCCGGGGTGGTGAGATTATCCGGTCTCTTAAAACGGAACGACGACTTATGGGTCGGCCTATTTGAAATATTATAGTATATTGTCAATGTGGATCATTTCAATGTTAATGTATTTGCTGATCAATTCCAGTAAATCCTCTCTGTCAATTGGTTTTGCAATAAAATCATCACAGCCTTCTTTTAGTACACTGGCTCTGTCCTCAGCCATAGCATAAGCTGTTTGTGCAATAACAGGCAAATCAGGATTAAACTGTTTTATGATTTTTGTAGCCTGGTACCCGTCAATAAACGGCATTTTAACATCCATCAAAACCAACTGTATTTCAGGATGTTTTTTACATAAATCAATTGCTTCCTGTCCGTTTCTTGCATGTAATAGATGAAAACCTGTATCCTGCATGATTTCTTCTATATATAAATAATTTATTTCTTCATCTTCTGCAACCAGAATTACATTTCTGTTTTTAACTGATTCTTTTATTTTACTTTTTACAGGATGATGCTCATTACTGATTTTATGAAAGGGTGTATAAGGGATAGTAAAGTAAAAAGTTGATCCTTTTCCTTTCTCAGATTCGATCCATATTTTGCCTCCTAATTTTTCAATATAATTTTTTGATATGGAAAGCCCCAGTCCGGTGCCGCCGTACTTCCTGCTTAACCCTCTTTCTGCCTGCATGAAGCGTTCAAATATTTTTTCATGTAATTCAGGTGATATTCCTATTCCTGTATCCCTAACATAAAATTTTAACATATCATCTGCCAGTTCATACCCGTAATTAATTGAGCCCTCGTTTGTAAATTTCAGGGCATTATTCAAAAGGTTATTTATTATCTGATGCAACTTTGTTTTATCTGTGAAGATTGTACTTTCCTTATCATTAAGTGCCTTATATGGGAACAAAGACACCCTTTGATTCTGGGTTTTTGATCTGTAAAATGCAAATAATTCCATCAATAAATCGTTTACAACAACAGGTTCAGGCTTGATTTCAATTTGCCCGGTTTCAATACATGCAATATCCAGTATATCATCAACTATACGTAACAACTGCTTACTGCTATCAATTACAATATTTGCATAATAGTTCCTTTTTTCATTTGTTATGCCTGACCTTGTGAACATTTTAGAAAATCCGATTATTCCATTCATGGGTGTCCGTATTTCATGACTCATATTG
>CAZBUF010000244.1:0-1612 GCA_964495025.1 uncultured Bacteroidales bacterium
TATAAAGGATATTAAAAGTATTATTGTCCCTGTTTCTAATACCTTTTATAAAATCTTTATAAATATTTTCAGCCACAAGTATGGATATATTAGTAACCAAATATACCATAAAAATTATTTTAATCCAGTATTACTTCCTGATTTTGTTTTATAAGTTGAGAATATTTAAAGTATTACTTCATGACTCACAATGGAAAACCGTGAACTGCAATACACTGGTTCATTTACCGTTATGAATTAATTTTAAATTCGTTTAAGTTAATATTTGATTGGTTTTTAGTATTTTATTTCTTATCTTTATTTCAATACATCATAAATAATATCAATTAATTGATATATAGTTGATTAGCAGTGATAACATATATGACAAGATACGGGATATGTTCGGAGAGGTCCAGGATAATCTGAACATACTGGAAGAGCAGATTGATGTTGATGTGCAAACGGAATATTTTGAATATTCAAAAAATCACACCAGCAGATTCAACCCGGAAGAAGCAATTAGAAAAAAAGAAGATATCTTCCTTAACAATACCTCTCTTGAAGATAAAAAACGTTTGCTTGTGGAATTGGCATCAATTGATAATATTGAAGCTTTCAGGACAATAGAGAGATATTTGAATGACCCAGATCAAAACCTGCTTGATTGGGCAAAACTTGCTTTACAGGAAAGTAAATTACTCATTGAAAGTAAACTTCTGGATGAAAACCAGGTGCTTATATCAACCGGACTGGGAGGAAAAGGATTAAAACTAAGATACTTTGTTGTGATATTCTCAAATACAGAAAAATGCCTTACTGAATTTCAGAAAAAGATCATTAATTCTGAATTAAAGTATCAGATGAAAAAGAACGATGCAGAAATTGAAAATATACAATTTGAAAAGGATCTGTTTACAATACTGTCAGTTATTCCACTTAATGTGCCAATACAGGATATTTTCAAAAATTTTGTTAAAGATTGTAATCAATTCGGAAATTTTCTGAGTAAAGAGTTTCTTATAACAAACGTTAAAATACTAACAATTAATGAGATACGGGAATTGCTTATTGAAAATATGGAACATTTCAGAAAAATATGCTAGTACATAAAAAGGATAATGAAAAACAGATATTACGATAATTTATATATATAACAAAAAAGCGGATAATAAATGTTATCCGCTTTTTTTTTATTCTTTTTCCTTTGTCTGGGCCTTATCAGTTTCTACACTTTCAAGGTCCTCGAATTCTACATTAGTATAATTTTCAGTGCTATTACCCTGCAATTCATCATGATTTTCAACCGGCTCGGGCTTTTCCGTTTTAATAAATCCGATTGCTTCTGACAATCCTTCTGAAAACTTGTCAAAGTCTTCTTTGTACAAGAAAATCTTGTGTTTTTCAAAGTAAAAACGGCCATCTCTGTGATACCTCTTCTTACTTTCTGTGATAGTCAAATAGTAATCATTCCTTCTTGTTGATTTTACATCGAAGAAATAAGTCCGTTTCCCTGCTCTAACCGCCCTGGAAAATATTTCCTGCCGTTCGGCCTTCTCAGCGCTTTCGAGTTTATCAGTTCCTTCTTCCATCATATGTTTAGGTTTTAGTACAGATTAGTTACCAGTTCAAA
>CAZBUF010000245.1:0-2591 GCA_964495025.1 uncultured Bacteroidales bacterium
AGAATAAACAACCATAGTAGCCGGTATTGCTTAAATTTTAAATTCCTGATAAATAAATAATACAAAAACCTCTGATAGCCGGAGACTACTCATTAACTGTTGTCTAACATAGTTTTAAATTTGTTATTTCAAGCTAAATACAATATTTTTAGAATGATTGCTTTGAAAGTTATTAGTTATAAACTTTAATTTTTTATTTTCCTGCTATTGAATACTAATCATTAAATATTAATATCATGAAAAAAGATCTATCATTTTTACTATTGGTTCTGTTTATATTTAGTATTTTATCATGTGAGAAAGAAACAAAAAGAGAGCCCTATGAGGGAACATGGTCAATTACAACCAGTGGTTATGGTTTTCAGATGAAAGATGTACTTACTCTTACAAAAAGCACTTTTATTGATCTGGGAAGCAGCTTAATTAATGACGTCTGGGTGACAACATGGGGTTCAAAAGGGACTATGGTGGTTACCGACATAAACGTCGTTCTTACGTTCACACATGCAGGAGGCGCTGAATATAATTACCTGACTGATACTTACGGAGAATTTATATGGTATGGTTCTGGGACTCCTCAATTTGAGGATATGCTTCAGGATATGGGTGGAAATGTTACACTTAATGGTGAATTTTTAGTTGCAGGAGATACCCTCACAACAAGATTTGACCTTGACAATGACGATCTTTATATCTCGGCAAATGAGGTAACTGTTTATACGAGATAATACAAAATATTTATGTAATCAGGCTGCTGGTTTTATTACGGGTTTTTATCAGTTTATCAATAAGTCAATCGAAATTTTAAATTGCCGGGTGATTTTACACATATTTTTATTTGATAACCTAAAAATTGTATTACCGGATGATAAGAAACCCTGAAGACATAAAGGTTCTTGTAACAAGGCATTTTCCCGGGACAGGCATTGACTTGTTACGTAAAGAAGGTTTTAATGTCACCTTGAGGGATGTGGATGAGCCTATGACATATGAAGAATTGACAGGCATGGCAAAGAAACACAACGCCCTGCTATGCACGGTAACGGAGAAGATTGATAAATCCTTTCTGAATGAATGTGATCATCTGGAGGTAATATCTCAATTTGCCGTTGGATACGATAATATAGATATAAATGAAGCAACACGCCTGGGTATCCCTGTGGGATTCACACCCGATGTACTGAGCGAGGCCACAGCAGATGTTGCATTCGGACTGATGATCGCGGCATCAAGAAAGATGTTTTACCTGCATAATACAATTTCAAAAGGGGAATGGAGTTATTTTATACCCAGGGCCCACCTGGGAACCGGATTAAGAAACCAAACACTGGGTATATTCGGACTGGGCCGTATAGGCCTTGAAATGGCCAGGCTCTGCAAAGGGGCATATAATATGGATATCATTTATCATAACCGGACACCTGACAAAGATGCTGAGAATTCTTTAGGGGCGAAATTTGTGACCTTTGACGGCCTGCTCCGGCAGAGTGATGTATTGTCCGTTCATTGCAGCCTGACAGAAGAAACAAAAGGCATATTTGATAAAGCTGCTTTCATGAAGATGAAACCCTCGGCAATTTTCATAAACACGGCAAGGGGGCAGGTGCATAATGAGGCAGACCTTATCAACGCACTGGAAAACAAAGATATATGGGGTGCCGGACTGGATGTTACGGATCCCGAACCGATGAAGCCCGGTAATCCTTTGCTGGGTATGGAGAATGTGGCTGTTTTGCCACATATAGGTTCTGCTGAAATGGAAACAAGAAATGAGATGTCAGTGATAGCAGCAAAGAATATAATTGAATTTTACCGGGGTAACAAGTTACCGAATATCGTGAATCCTGAAGTTTATTGAAAAGGGAATTGAAAGGGGACAGCCTCCTTGCACAACAGAAAAGGGGACAGCCTCCTTGTGCAAGGAGGCTGTCCCCTTTTCTGTCCATATTAAATAAATATTATTCTATAATAAGTTTTGTATATTCCACATTCTCATTAATCTCAAGTTTTAAGAAATAAACGCCTGCCTGATATTCATCTGCATTAAAAGTGACAGAGTTAATTCCCTGTGCTGTTTGACTATCAAACAAAACATTTAATTCCTGTCCTGTTACATTATATAAAGTTACAGTTGCATCTGAAACATTTTCAGCATTAAAACTTATTGTAACTATACCGCATGCAGGGTTTGGAAATGCTGACAGTCTGAGGTTACCTTCGCAAATATGCTTATCCACAGAAGTAAATCCCTCTCTCAGATATGCCCATTCGCAACCTCTTTGAAGGACATCCATAAGTTCGCTTGTCATATAATGTTCAGTACCTTCAGAGCCGTTCATTCCCCATTGGTTCAGACCCCACCAAAACATTCTATTCGGGAAACTGGCTGATGAATCTATTGCTACCATGCCCCAGTAATCCGCCTCAGCATTAAGTGCCACACTTTTACCAAGTTTCCTGGTGTAAGTTACATTTACCTCCTTGATGGCCCTTAGCTTTATGGATGTTAGATCGGCTCCGGTATTGGTTGACCATTCTATTTCGTCATCAATATCGTATTCTTCGGTAATGTAATGGGAATTATCCCATAC